>JARBUQ010000120.1 GCA_029239545.1 Paenibacillus sp. | reverse complement strand
ATTGTCTCGAATAAAAATCACTATTTGCGCTGGGAAGGCGATTTTCAGCTATTAGAGTGGTGTGAGCGTCAGGGAATTCTAATGGAACAGACAAAAGGTGGGACAAAGCAAGGAAATAAAGGCTTTCTCGCGGGTACAAGCCATCCCTTCCTATCTTTCAATCCGGAGACGGGAGGATACGCCACTCAAGTGGTGAGCCTTCCAACCTTGTCCTGGGACCCTCCTTTCCCCAAGCGCTGCACGGCGGAAGAGGCGCTTGCCCTAACGGACCGCGCACGAGATGTATATGGAGTGGCTCATTTCCTGTTCCATCCTTATATGGTTGCTCATGAGGAAGGTGTCGTTGGAGATATTATGGTTAAGCTGGTCGAGTATGGACGCAGTCTTGGTATGCAGTGGTGGACAGGGGAGCAAATCCTCAAATGGTTCAATGCCAAGCGGCAGGTTAAGGTAGAGTGGACAGCAGGAGAGGTGGCAGGTTCGGCTCAAGGACGCATCATATCAGAGGCCGATGTGGACGGAATCACGATTTTGCTTGCTTACAATGAAGATACCTTTGGAGCTGCTGGACACAATTGGGGGATTGCTGTAGACAATGGAGCGGAGCTCAGTCGTGTGGCTAACGTCTATCGTTTCGGCTGCAAGTATAAGGAGATCCAGCTCGATCATCTGCATGAAGGGGTAACGAATATTTGGTTGACTTAATAAGCGTGAAATCGCAAATTAGCCGGCTTATCGGGTCCTATGATCCGATAAGCCGGCTTTATTGTGTAGGAAGGAAGATTACCCTTCGTCCATATCCGCCATACGCGGATTCGGATACACCTCCAGGCGAATGCCTTTGATAGGCAAGGACGGAATCGCACTTGGCAGATCCGCACTCTTCCCGCCAGAATCTGATGTTTCCAAAGCAGTACTCCAAGGCTTGAGAAATACCAACATCTCCTTCATGCTGCGCAGAAGCGGTGTGAACTCACGCATCGATGAAGGAATGTAATAATGAATTTGTGTTTCATTGATACGCTCTAGGGTTTCTTGCAGGGTCTGCAGAGCCTGTTCCATCCGGCTGTATACATCCGCCAGTAATTCTGTGCGGGAAGGATGATGGACGCGTACTTGTTCGTAGGATCGAATAGCAGCGGAGTAGTGCAGCAGGGAATTTAATACTCCGCTTGTGCGTTCGCATTCCATTACATTGTAATGGATCAAGTGTTTCCGGTCTGCACGCGGAGCTGCTTCAGCAAAATATTTTTGAGCCCGTTTAAGGTCTAACGCCAGCAGCCGAAGCATGGTTTCAACACCGAATTCGCTGTTGGCCAATGTGTTCAGAATTCGTGCTGGATAAGCCTTTCGCGGGTAATAATTTCCGAAATAAATGCCCGTTTCTATCAGGAAATAACTGTGTCCATAGTGGCCGTATACTTGGCGCATGCGTCGGAACCCGTCTTCCAGCTCCGCGCTCGAGGTGCCATCCTCGCTTATCCAGCGTGCATAAGCCTGCTCGAAATCCACAACTCTTGCGTTCGTATCCCAGCTTTTTTCCGCCAGGAAAGCAGTATTGCGGTGATGAAGAGGCGAGTAAAGCGTATACGATACGATAGCTTGCGCCTGCTTCTGCGATCCTTCCTCCACCATAATATCAATATTGTCCAGATAATCCTGGTATACAATATTCGGGAAGTAACCTGTCGCCGGAGCGATCCAATTCTCGGCTCCTTTGATGAATTTCACATCCAACTGGGGCTCGTGGTAACGCCACCAGTGAATGGCGAGCTTGCCCGCCAAACCTGACTCCTCCAACATTGCTTCGAAGGATTCATCGAAACCGAACATGCCATGAACGCCATCATGCCATATTATAATTTTCTCCATGCCAAGCTCGACCAGATGCGAGCCAATTTCACTGATATATTTGAAGAACAGTTCTTTCTTGGTAAAATGCTTGAGATCTTCACTGCACCAAGGACTAATAGCTTTATCGCTCATCGATTCATTCATATAGTGATAAGGATGCACTTCATCGCAGCCGATATGCACCCAAGTTTGTCCATGAGGCTTCATGTAACGCTCGACCAGGCGGGTATAGATCCGTTTGAGCATAGGCAGCGTTTCCGGATGGGTTAAGCTGTACCCGAAACCTGTTGGTTGTCCGTCTGCATCCTTGGCTGATATTTGTGGATACAACTGAGACAGCACGGTAGTATGCCCTGGTCCGTTGAACAAGGGAATAACCCGAATCCCGCGATCGGATGCATATTGCATAATCGGTGCAAGCAGATCCTGTTCATAGAAAGGCGTGTTATAGTGAATCGTCGTTTCTTCCTGGGCTGCCGGATCATAGTAGGTCATCTGCTTGGCGCCAATCCGATCCGGGTCGTCAATCAGAGGTACGAACAAGAAGTCCAAAGGGCTGTCCGGTTGGTCGTAACGTCTGGGCCAAGCTCCATTAATCCCGAGGCTAAGCGTGTTCAGCTTAAGTGATACCATCTCATCGATCATGTGCTGCCAATCTTGCAGATTCATTAGATCGGATCCGTTGAAGCATTCCACGAACATGCCGCGATTCGCAATGTCAGGCTCATCCTTAATAATCGCCAGCTGCAAATCTAGCGTCCTACCGTCCATGGAGGGGGATAAGAGCTGTATCCACGTTTGTGCTGCATGAAACAAGCCATGCGGAGCTCCTGTGAAGACGGTCTCCTTGGCATGGGCTTGGAGTTCATAGGCTTCTCCCCCTGAACCGTCTATGATAAACCGGAGGGAGTAGGAATCGGCTCCGTTATTCTCTTGCTGACCGCCCTGTTGAAGCGTGGTATGCGAATAGCCCTGAGACTTCATATATTCTATGACGGCTTCTGCTGCTTGCCGCACAAGCGCACTGCCGTCATGGGGAACATAGACAGTAACAGGTCGATTTAGTGGTAAGTTCAGCTTGCCCTGGTCGATGTGATGCTTCGGTGATGGAATAATGTTGACACTCATAGCTGGCTCTCCTTAAGGTGCGAATATGACTCTACCTCTGAATCGGTGTTTGAGAGGTAGATTTCTGAATGAGTGAAGATCTGTGTCCGTGCTTCTGAACGAATATAACGGATGCTATCCGCTTAGCATAATTTGAAGGACATGTTTATGTACCAATTACTATTAACTTACCATAGCATAGTGTCTCAGAGGAATACAATAAGAGTGTGAGCTGTTGAAAATAAGCACATAAGTGATAAATCTTACTATTTTCCTCGCAACCTCCATGGTATAAAGTAAGAAGAAAACCTGCGTTTCAGGAGGATACCATGCTAGTAGTACAGCTTGCCGAGGACCGGATCACTGATATGACTGCTCTTTGGAATAAAGAATGGGCCAGTTCTTTGCCGATGAGGGAGAGACTGCTAAGACAAAATATGTTCATGGATCAAAACGTAATGCGCGAGGGGTCCTGTATGGTCGTTGAAGAAGGGACGGATCGTTTGTTAGGGTTCATCGTAGCGAAGGTGTGGCAAGATCAGGAATCGGATGTGACATTCGGTTCAGATACAGGATGGATTCATGCTCTCATAGTTGACCCTGACTGGCGAGGGCGTGGGATCGGAGGTTTGCTGCTTGGAAAAGCAGAGGAAGCGCTGCGTCGAGCAGGAGTGAACCGCATAGTCCTGGGCAATGATTTTCATTGGAGAATGTTCCCGGGTGTTCCGGCAGATCGACCAAGTTCCAGGAGCTGGTTCGAGAAGCGTGGTTATGAATGCCTGGACTCAACCTACGATTTAATCAACGAGTATGAGTTACAGGATGTCGTGGAACATCCGCAGGCGGATGGTGTGACGTTCCGATTGGCCCGTCCGGCTGATAAGGAATCGCTGCTCGCCTTTATGAAACGATGTTTTCCAGGCCGATGGGAATATCAGACGAAGCAATATTGGGAGCGGGGCGGTACAGGCCGAGAGTTTGTCGTTCTGGAAAAAGACGGGGGTGAGTTGATCGGGTTTTGCCGGATTAACGACTCGCATTCGCCTCTGCTGGCCCAGAATAATTATTGGTCCCCCTTATTCGAAGAGGAGCTGGGAGGGGCTGGACCCCTTGGCATCGATGAACGGTTTCGGGGGAACCGGTATGGTTTGTCCGTTGTACAAGCCGGCGTTGCTTTCCTAAGAGAGAGGGGAATTCGCAATATAGTCATCGATACAACGCCTTATGTCGATTTTTATGCGAAGTTAGGCTATCGCACTTGGAAGTCGTATTGGAGGCTCCAGAAGCAGCTGCAATAGAGCTGGCCGATGGTTCGTTTCTCTGCGCAATCCATAAGTTCCCCGTAATCAACAGCACCTATTAAAAAGACAGCATTGCTCCGCGTTCGTCGAATAGGGCAGTCGGGTTCCAGGCGATCTCCCAGAGGTTATTCTCGGGATCGGCAAAATAGGCGACTCGTCCGCCCCAAAAGGCATCGCACGGTTCGCGGAGAATGCGGGCTCCGGCTTGACGAACAATCTCGCAAGCAGAATCCACCTCTTCTCGAGAGTCAACATTAACGGCAAGCGTAACGCCAGCGCGAAATGAATCGATGGATCTGGAGATCTCAATCCCGGCTTCCTTAGCTAATTCCTCTATTGGGAATAAGCTGAGCAGCACGCCCGCCGTCTCGAACACCGCATAGTGATCCGTACTCGCCTTTGTCTCGCTCCAGCCTAACCTTTTGTAGAAAGCTCTGAGCTCCGGCAAATTGATGACACCGATAGTGATTAAACTAACTCTTTGTGGAACCATAATGCACCTCCGAGTTATAGTTGTGGATTTCAATAAAGGGATTGTCTGAGCACTTAATTATATCACATTCACTTTGTATGTTTTTGAAGTCGTTCACTAATAACAACGTGAATCCTCAATACCCTAATAGACCCTCATATTAATAAGAGTTGACAAAAATAATGAAAACCATTATTTTTGTATTAAGGTCCTAAAAGACCCTGAGGATATGGAGGGATTCAATTTGAACTTATTTCAAATGAAATCAAAACCGCATGGAATTGAACGAATGGCGGAGTTTCTTAAGGATAATTTCGTCTGCATCGGATGGCCGGGCATTGGAGATTTGGAGAAAGCCAGCAAGGAGCAATTGAAGGATCGTTTGAGCTCTAAGTATGGATATCAGGGACAAGAGCTGGCCAACCGTCTGGGCGCTGTCAGTGCCTTCGTACATACGATGCAGGATGGGGATTATGTGCTGGTGGCGGATCAGGACTGGGTGCATCTCGGAGATGTGGGCGATTACTATTACGCAGAACAATTTGATACCGAAGAGGATGGAATGTGCCATCGTCGAGGCGTCACCTGGCTGACGAGCATTCCTAAGGTGGAGCTGAACGCGGAGGTACAAGAGCTGCTTAGGCATCGCGGCACGATAACGAAGTTCAAGCACCCACTGCCGATTGCACAATTGGATCGTTGGGTCACAAATGCCCAAGGGATTACGCAGGTGACTGGGAAGCCCGGGTATGTGGATGCCAAGACGGTTGAGGAGGCTCTGAACATACTGAAGGCGGCATTGCGAAGCGAGGATGCGGATCGGCGTGAACGGGCTGCCGCGGCCATTCTGCAGTATGCGAAGTAAGTGAGGATGTCTAACCAATCCTTACCCTATAAAGCTTAAAGGAGCCTAATCCCTATATGAGCGAAGAACAGGAAGTTATGCTCCCTTACTCTCTGAAGGAAGCCGTTCAGAGATTGGAGCGTCAAATTACAATGTACGGCTCAGGCTACGAAATGTACAGACCCGCTGCTGACGACACTGCGGATGCATTGAACGGAGAATGGGCGTGGGACAGGCTGCTGCTGAGATGGTTGCAGCATTCAACTGTTTCCGATAATCCGAGAAGCCTCACGCACCTGCACCAGCTTGTGGCGGATTACAATCAAGCCAATGCAGATGCGAACCTTACGGTAGATGGGCTTGTTTCCGATGGATGGGTGCGTATCGTATGGGGGACATACCATGTGCCATGGAGCTTTATTCACTATACACGGGAAATGACCGATCAATCCCCTCATCTTTTTCGCTTACTGCAGCGGCTTCATGAGACTCCCTACCCCGACGAGTGTGTCATCCAGCTTCACGATGCGGAGCAGCAGCTGCAGGAACATACGTCTTACTACCAGATTACCCCCGGTATGGCGTGGTTTGTGGAGACTGGAATTGTCCTCGTGAATTCTGATGGAGAGCACCGGCTTAACGTCCGTTCCGACTGCCTCGGCACTGGTTCGAGCTCCTGGTTGTTATCGAGATTGTGGACGGAAAAGATGGCTGGCCCTGCGAATGCCGATGCCAGGCTGGATTGGTGGATGGAATATGTATCACTGCTCGGGACTCACTTTGAGATGTTCCGCTTTCTGTCTCCTGCTGCTCTAGGGGAGCTGTTGGATGCCTGTTCCTATCGATTGCTGCAGGAACGTGACATCACAGGCTGGGAGGAAGAGCGTCGGAAGCAGGCCAGCGAGGCTTTGAGCGAAACCGGCAATCTGGAGATTGACGGGTACATAACTCTCATTCCCCTTCCTCAGGAGGACCGCGAGCTAGACAAGCTGTTGTGGTCGGATAGGACATCGGAGGCGGCGATTCTGATGCAGCGACCGAGAGAACGGTTAAGACTGTTATTCCGCTGGATCGTGGAGGGGGAGTGGCAGGGCGGCGGGCAACGGGATCGTTCACGCTTAATTAAGCTGCTTGCTGAAAGGGGCAATCGACCGTTCCTTTATTCCGAGCTGCGAGATGCCGATCCCTCGATTATTCCAGTGCTGTTGGCAATCCCAGATCTTACGCTTATCGGTCTCGTCCTGCTTGCTCGATGGACACCCTCATATCCTGGCCATTCATACAGTCAAGAGGCCAAGGAGGAAGCTTCCGAGGTGGAGGAGCAAGTGTGGTGCGAGGTGTTCCCGTATGTATCCTATACGATGGAAAGGTTGTATTCCGAACCGAAGAAGATGGCATCCATCCTCATGGAGCTGCTGGTCTGGTTCGAGCGCGAGACGAGACGAGGGACGACATTTGGCAATTCGTCCGCCCGGCAGTCCGGGCTGCGAAGGAAACGTGAATTATTGTTGAATTGGCTGCAAACCAGACTCAAGGATCGCGATGCAGCTTCTTATGAAGCTCTCATGCTGACGCAATGGACTGATTTGCTGCTGACAGCACTCGATGCGGATCCGATTCCTCTGGAACATCCGGCGTTTTCCCAATTGTTATGGCTCGTTCAGCTCTCTCACATCGGTGGGCCAGTAGTGAGAGGGGAAGAAATTATGGCCTGTTTGATCCGAAGCTACGAACGAACGCATCAGTCGTGCCGGGATAGTTGGACTTGGTCTGAACGCATTGCGGAGCTAATGTCGCATCGATCGTGGAGTACGGTATTTAATTGGGCGATGGAGCGGTCGGACTCAGATGAGGGAGCAGTAATGCTTGAAGGATTGCTAAGGCCCTTGAATTTGGCCGGGCTTGTCGGGGAGCGGCCTGAGGAAGAGGCTCAGCAATACAGTTGGAACCGGATGGTCAGCGATCGAATTGCTATTCATCTGGAGCGCTTGGCTGGTTGGATTGTAGATTATAGGCAGCTTCATGATGCAGTTGGTTTCGGCAGGCTCGTCTCCGCCTTCTCTGAGCTCTTGGCAGATGGACTGAAACAGCACGGGGACGTTGAGTTCCGGCCATTTGATACATCACTTGGCTATATTCCTGTCCGGTCCCGGCAAGTATCAACGCTTATCCGCTCTGTCTCGGAAGCATTAAATGTGCTATCGGACGAGCAACGCAGACAGGCGCTGCGGCCTCTGTTAGGACCGAACCGAGATCCTGGGCTGCTGAGCCATTTGTTCAACAGGCTGGAAAGAGAGAAGGATAGGCAGGCTATCTTGAACGCATTGAGCCAGCCAGTCCCGATCGCTGCCACGGTTGGTTGGGGGCGTGAGCCGAGGAGCATCGTAACCGAGCTCCTTAACGCACATAATGTCGAGCTTGCGAATTTGGCTCAGCGTTATTTAGATCAATTCAATCGAGAAGCGACGGCTCGAGTATTAGCGGAGCACGGCAATTGGGCTTTCCGGGAGCAGCTGAGAATTCATCTTGTCCGACGGGAGTTCGATTCAATACGGAGCATTGTATGCCCGGAGGACGCAGCGAACGAGTTTAGGGATATCTTGACCTTTTATCTTGCTCTTGCCGATCTCGAGAGCAGTCCTCCTAACTTGGAGCAGGCCATCCATTTCTTGGAACAGCTCTTACGCGGGGACAAGGGCAATCTGAGCTACCAGGTCAATCTATATGCGGCTTATGTAAGGGCTGCTGTAGAGATCGGTGTTGAAGGAGGAGCTGCAGTTGAGGCAGGAGCGGAGCCGCGTGATTCAAACGGGTGGAAGCTGCAAGCTGACCGTTTGCTGGAGCAAATTCAAGGCATGCCTGAAGAACGGAGAAGGTCGGTTGACGGATATGTGAATACCAATCGTCTGTATTTGGCAAGCATGCTTGGAGACACCGCCGATTTCTGGCAGCTTTATCGCGGAATAGACACCCATCAGCAGTTGCTGCTTCCCAATGGAGTGTATGCCGTTCGTATGCTGATCCAGGCAGAGAACTGGAGCGAGGCAGAGGAGAAGCTGGAGGAGCTTCACGATTGGCACGGTGAGTTCGGTCAATACGAGGAGCTTCTGCAGAATATCAGGGATCGCCAACAAGCGGCGGCCCAGACGATTCCTCCTCAGCGCTTGTTGTTGGAGCTGTTGCAGTGGCCGTCGATCAATATGGCGATTAACCGTTTGGTGAATCTGCCGCCTGCTGAACAAGTCAAGGCGTTGACGGGGGATGCTTCCATTACCGTACAGGAGTTTATACTGGAAACCGTGCTGGATATATGCCGGGAAGTGATGAAGTATTCACCCAGCATTACCCCGTCCGAGGAGCTTCAAGCGGAGGAGGACCGCTATACAGACCTGTTCGTTCTCCTGCTCAACCAAAGGCTGCTGCCGCTAGGCTGGACCGCCGCTACCCAGTCGCGGGGCGGATACACGGGGAAAGAGTCCGGACATCGCGGCGGAATCGGGGAAAGGGATATCGTTATCCATAGCCATAGACGCAATGAGTTGGCAATAGGAGAGGCCCTTAATCTGAAAGGCCTTAAGACGGCTGATATCGAAGAACACACGCAGAAAATTTTCGGTTACGATACGACAAGATGTTACTTTCATCTCGTGCTGACATGGGGGTTCTCGGCTAACCCCGACGAGCTATGGACCAAATACCAGTCGCTGGTTGGAGGCAGACAGGAGGGTGAGTTCCCTGTCGTAGCACATGGGGCTGCGGGAGAAATGTTTCCGAATCGCAACTTCCAAGGGGTACGCAGCTTCTATACGAGTCACAATACGGACATGGTTGGAAGTCAAGCTACAGTCATCCATCTGTACGTGGATATTCTGGATGCGAAGCGAAGAAAGATGGCCGAGTTTGCGAGATCGCATAAGAAGTAATATCTATGCTCCGATTGGAAGCACCAAACAACCCCTGAACATAGTGTCGGGGATTGTTTGCGGTACGTGGGACCGTTTGGTGGACAGCAGATCCGCTATAGGAGCTCAAACAGAACAAATCGTTGTTTTGGAGGACAC
>JARBUQ010000119.1 GCA_029239545.1 Paenibacillus sp. | reverse complement strand
TGTTCCGAGAACAGGCTCCAGTCGACCTAAGTAACATCTATAGTATCTATAGTCATCTATAGTCCATTTGGTAACACTCACCTTTTTTCTCAATCCTGGAATTTGACAAGCACTGATTTTTGAGTTGAGCGGAAATTTGCTTAAAGGCTGTTTTTGATCCAAATTGTAGCAATTCAGTATAATTTCATCTTATATTAAGGTTCAACTTTTATTATTAAGCTTATATAGTTTACATGGGCTTAATAAAGAGTTAGGGGAAGTGGATATCCTTATGCGGATTAAGAGGAGGAATATTAGGTCGCAATTCAACCGGTTGGAACATAATAAGATAGCTAAATGGAGTATAATTCACTCCACATTAATGATTATGGCTTTCTTGCTTGTATTTGGCGTTGAACTGGTTCAGAGGGGCTCTATAATGGACACGCTGTCATGGATGTCAGCTAACCCCAAGCTTGCCTTGCTGAATGCGGCTCTTCAGTGGTTTGCCTTGCTTGTAGTTTATTGCTTGATCGGTTCTCTATATTTGGCAATCGGCACTACAACGGCAATTATGTCATTCATAGCGATCGTCCATTATCTCAAGATGAAAATGATCGGACAGCCCTTCTATCCTTGGGATATATTTCTCAACAAAGAGAGCATGAATATAGCACCTCTCGTTACAGGTCCGGCAACACTTAAGCGGATTGCTGTTATGGGTATAATTGTCCTTCTGTTGTTCATGCTGCGCCTAATCCTGCCCCGATTCGGCATGCGTCTGGTCAGCCGTCTTACAATTGGCCTTGTGGCCTTATTTGCTCTGTACTCTTTCGGCTCCAGGGCAGAATGGACTACGGACGTCCTATATCATACTGGCGTTTCCGAAACGATCTGGGATCAGCAGTACAATTACGCTTATAACGGAATTTCGCTCGCTTTTACGCTGAATGTCAAGAATACGAAGGTCCCTAAGCCGGATGGATATGGAGAGCATTCGATTGCTGCATTGGCACAAACCATCAGTGGTCAGACGCTGCCCGCAGTGCCTAAGGAAGAACTGAATGGGCAGCTGCCCAATGTAATATTTATTATGAATGAAGCGTTCTGGGACCCGACTTTGCTGCCGGATATCGGCTTCAGTGAAGATCCTCTTCCAACGGTCCATCGATTACAGCTGGAGAGCACGTCAGGTTATCTTTTGTCTCCTCAGTTCGGAGGGGGAACGAGCAATGTCGAGTATGAGGTGCTGACCGGTCAATCCATGAGCTTTTTGCCAGGAGGCTCTGTACCTTATCAGCAGTATATTCGCAAGTCAATTCCAACTCTGGCCAGCTACTTCAAAGGAATGGGTTATGCGAGTACAGCGATTCACTCCTATGAAGGGTGGTTCTGGAACCGCCAAACCGTGTACAAACATTTTGGTTTCGATCAATTCAAAAGTAAGGAGCAGTTCGAGGATCCGGAATATAGGGGACCCTTCATCTCTGATGCTGAGGTATCCCGAAGTATAGCTGCTGCGGTTGAAAAGTCGGATAGTCCCATGTTTGTTTATGCCGTCACTATGCAGAATCACGGCCCTTACGACACGGCTAGATATGCGACTAATACTATCGAAGTACAGGGTAATCTTACTGCTGACGCCAAACTTATTCTTGAAACCTACACACAGGGAGCGTACGATGCGGATCAAAGCCTGCAAATGCTCATTAACCACTTCGAACAAGTAGATGAGCCAACATTGATTGTGTTTTTTGGCGATCATCTTCCTATGCTTGGCTATGATTATGATGTATATCAACAAGGCGGTCTCATTAAGTCCAAGGATGGTACTGTGTGGTCATTGGAAGAGCTGAAGAACATGCATAGTGTGCCATTCGTGACTTGGTCCAATTTCTCCATGCCCAACCAAACATGGCCTGTGCTTAGTGCTTCATTCCTGGGTGCATTAATGGTAGACCATCTGCAGCTGGACAAATCGCCGCAATTTGCATTCAACAGCAAGCTGTCTTCCGAGCTGCCTGGTCTGCTAAGCAATCTGGTTGTCGATTCATCCGGAGGGTTATACAAGACGGTACCGGAGGCATATAAAAAGTCAGTAGAGGAGTACCGCGAATTGCAGTACGATCAACTGTTCGGAGGCCAGTATCTCGAGAAGTATTATGTGCAGATTCAGAATGAGACTCAGCAGCTTGCTGATTCGTTGAATCAGGCGGAGCTCGAGTATCTGGAGGAGGATATGAATAACTAGCGCGTACGTAAGTAAAGCAAATGGGGAGTTGCATGTCCTCCTATTGAAAAAAAGAAAATAAACAGCCCAGTCCTTAAGTGGATTGGGCTGTTTGCATTCAAGTGGCAGTGGGAGCATAATATTGCCGAGCTCACCACATAGAAGGCAGGAGAGCTCTAGCTTACTGCTTAGGAGTGGTTCCATGACCATGTCGATGATCATCCTCGTCATGATTGTGATCGTGGTCATGCGAATGCGGGTGGTGATGATCATGCTCATGGGTGTGATCAGTACGATACAAGACTTTGCGTTCGTGAATGACAGGGTTATCCTTCTTGCGGCTATGATTGTGATTATGATCGTGGTCATGCGAGTGGTTATGTCCGTGATCATGATCATGAGAATGCTCATGGTGGTGATGATGCTCGGTATGTGCATGCTCTTGCTGAGTGATTTGCGTATAGTCGTGCTGTACATGCCATTTGGCTAGATAAGGATCCACAGATCCTACTATGGCACGCAATACATTAGGTTGGTTCAGAAGGTCGCGTGTGCCAGCACCGTAACCAATGGACTCCACTACCATCGGCGGCAGCCCTTTGGAGAACTCATGAACAATACCGGATACTACACCGGCTCCTGTTGGTGTGGTCATTTCCATCGTATAAGGCGTCGGGGCGATTGGCAATCCCTTCATCATCTCCAACGTTGCTGGAGCGGGTACAGGATAGATGCCATGATCACAACGTACCGTACCAGATCCGAGCGGAACAGGGGAGCAGTAAATGCGTTCAATATGAAGCGAATCCAGCGCCAGGGCGATACCGATTACATCCACAATCGAGTCGATGGCACCAACCTCATGGAAGTGCACCTGATCCAAGGGGATATCATGAATTTTGGCTTCGGCGATGCCGATCTTCTCGAATATCGCTAAGCTGGTTGCTTTTACATACTCATTGAACCCGGCTGTTTCAATCAAACGAATGATTTCCGAGTAATGGCGATGATAGTTAGGTTGTTTGTTCGGATCGAGTAGGACGTCCATCTTCAGGGATGAAATACCGCGCTTGATCACCCTTGTCCATTGTAATTGAAAAGGCTCGATCTTGATTTTGCTCAATTCCTGTTCAATGTACTCCCGGTCAGCGCCAGCATCTGCCAGTGCTGCAAGCGTCATATCGCCGCTGATGCCGGAGAAGCAATCCAAGTATAAGATGCGCATCTGTTTCTTCACGACCTTTTCGACATTAATTTGTTCATCACGCCAGCGCTGTAGCCGGCACCATATCCGTTGTCGATATTCACAACCGTTACGCCGTTCGCGCAAGAGTTCAGCATCGTCAGCAAGGCGGAAAGCCCGCCGAAGCTGGCGCCATAACCGACGCTCGTCGGAACAGCGATGACGGGCTTGGCCACAAGCCCGCCGACAACGCTCGCGAGCGCGCCTTCCATGCCGGCGACGACGATAATCACATTCGCTTCGCGAATGACCGGGAGGCGCCGGAAGAGCCGGTGAATGCCGGCGACCCCTACGTCGTATATTTTCTCGACGTGGTTGCCCATGCATTCCAGCGTAATCGCCGCTTCTTCGGCGACTGGCAGATCGGCCGTGCCGGCGCAGACGACGGCCACGTAGCCGTCGTTCACCTTGAGGATCGGCTTCTTGAACCACGTGAGCGCTTGCGCGGTTCCATGGTACATGACACCGTCCACAGCGGACAACACCTGGTCGGCCTTGGCTGCATCGACCCGCGTGGCCAGCACGCGGTCGGAGTGCAGCTTCAGCCGCTCGAAGATCGCGATCAATTGCTCCGCGGATTTCCCAAGGCCATAGATGACCTCGGGAAATCCGGTACGCTTCTCGCGATCCAGGTCCAGCTGCGCGAAGCCTAGGTCGTCGATCTTGCCGTCCGCTTCCCGCTTTGCCTTCTCCTCGAGCATTCGCTTCGCTTCATTCGGATCCAACTCGCCAGTTTGTACAAGTCTCAACAAACTCTCCAAATCCAATGCTTCCTCATGTCCCATTTAGTTAGCCGCTTCTTTCTCCGGGGACTTCGCTGCTTTCTTGAGCACCTCGTTCATGCTCCCAGTCCGATATCCAGCGAGATCCAATGTCACATATGTGAAGCCAAGGCTGGCAAACTTCGTATAAATCTCTTCCTTGTGTTCAATCACTCGTTGGATTTCATCCGGCATAACTTCGATTCTGGCTATCTTATCATGATGGCGAACCCGTACTTGCCAGAAGCCCAATTGGTACAAATAATCTTCAGCCTCATCCAGTTGATCAATCTTATAACGCTCAATCTTAGTACCGTAAGGAATACGTGATGACAGGCAGGCGAAAGATGGCTTATTCCAGGTCACCAGCCCGAGCTCTTTGGACAAGTGACGAATTTCTTCTTTGTAGAACTCTGCTTCCTGCAGCGGACTGCGCACACCCTGCTCTTTTTTGGCTTGCAGGCCAGGCCTGTAATCGCCAAGATCATCCATGTTGGAGCCATCCACGATATAAGGATAGCCAAGCTCTCCTGCTAACTTCTGCAGGTGGGAATAAAGTCCGGTTTTGCAATGATAGCAGCGGTCCGGCCTATTGGCGACGAAGTCCTCGTTATCGAACTCCTTGACCTCTGTTCGGAGCAGCTCCACGCCCATATCCTCAGCAATTTTTACGGCCATGTTGAACTCTCGTGTTGGAAATGTCTCGGATGCTGCTGTGACGGCGAGTACTTGATCTCCAAGAACCTGGTGGGCTCGCTTGAGTACGAATGTACTGTCCACGCCCCCCGAGAATGCGATCATAACGCGACCCATTTCCTTCAGAATGCTGCCTAATCTATCGTCTTTTTGAGCTAAAGCCAGCCCATCACTGATCGTATTGCCCAGTTTCAAATTCATGTCCATCTCCCCTGTCCGTTACAGACGTTACAATCTCTTTAAGCCTTAGTGTAACATAAAGCAGGACGGCACTGAAACCCAGGCACGAATGCTTTTGCCCAACAATGTTATACGGGATGTGGCATGTGGAATCTTTCATGGTATAATAACTAGAAAACAGCTACTGCATTATGTTGGAGAAAGCAGGAATACTATGGCTACTAAACCCATTCAGCGGAAACCGGACTGGCTCAAGATCAAATTAACGTCAGCCGATGAATTCCATCATGTAAAAGAATTGAAACAAATGATGCGTTCCAAGACGCTGCATACCGTTTGTGAAGAAGCCAAATGCCCTAATATTCATGAGTGCTGGGCTAACCGTACGGCTACTTTTATGATTCTAGGAGATATTTGCACGCGTGCTTGTCGTTTCTGCGCTGTCAAGTCAGGTCTGCCGACCGAGTTGGATTTGCAGGAACCGGACCGTGTTGCGGAAGCGGCTGAGCAGATGGGCTTGCGTCATTGTGTCGTAACCTCGGTTGCGCGTGATGATTTGGCAGATGGAGGATCGTCGATTTTTGCCGCTACGATTAAGGCTGTTCGCAAACGTCTTCCTATGTGCGGGGTCGAAGTGCTGATTCCGGATTTCATGGGCAATGAAGAGTCTTTGCGCATTGTGATGGACGCGAAGCCGGACATCTTGAATCACAATATGGAGACAGTAGAACGAACCTCCGACCGAGTCCGCTCCAAGGCCAAATATCGCCGTTCCTTGGAGCTTCTGGCCAGAGCGAAGCAGATGCAGCCTTCCATTCCTACCAAATCGAGCATTATGCTGGGTGTTGGGGAAGAGTGGGACGAAATTTTGCAGACGATGGATGACCTTCGGGCTGTTCAATGTGACATCATGACGATCGGCCAGTATTTGCAGCCAACCAAACAGCATATGGATGTGAAGAAGTATTACACACCTGAGCAGTTCGCTCTGCTCAAGGAAGAAGGGATGAAGCGTGGATTCAGTCACGTGGAGTCTGGTCCGCTTGTGCGAAGCTCTTATCATGCCCATGAGCAGGTTCGCTCAGCAGAAGCAACAACCGCAAAAGCATAATTCGCATGACAATTACCGAGTTTAACATATGGGTGGGATCATGGAGTAGGGGAGGGGAAGTCATTGATTCACATTGGGGGTAAAACGTACGAAGTTGTTATGGATCATCGGAATGCCTATAATTTCGAGGCTTTTCGCGACCGTTTCAGTGAAGTGCTGGAGAGATACGACTACATAGTCGGAGATTGGGGTTATAATCAGCTCAGGCTGAAAGGTTTTTTTAAGGAGAACAATCAGAAGTCTTCCCGGGATACGTCTGTGGCTAGTCTTAGCGATTATCTGAATGAATACTGCAACTTTGGCTGCGCCTATTTTGTTTTGGAGCGAATCCAAGTCAAGAATCCCCCTAAGTCTGAACAGCCTGCTGCTGAACGCAAACAGGAGAACAATCAAGCTAATAACCAGCCCGTACAGGTAAATCAGAACCAGAATCAGAACCAGAATATCCAAGGGAATAACCAACAACCCAACCCAACGCACAACCGTTCGCATAACCACGGAAATCACAAACATAATAGATCCGAAGCAGCGCAAGCCAGACAAGAGTCCCGCAAAACCGAACAAGCCCAGGGCTAAAACCCCCGGGCTTGTTTTTTTGTGGTGAACGCTGACGCTGCTTTATTATCCATACAAACTACTCCACAATCTCACCAATAAATGCTTCCCGCACACGGTTCCAGAAAGGAAAGGGACGGAAGCGGGCGAAGCTGACCTTCTGTTCGGCGACCATGCTGCGAATGGAAATAATATGGTTCATCTGGACGTTCATATGGTCAATCGTAAGCAGCATATTCATCTTCTTCTTGGGATAAATATCGCAATGATGATGCTTCGGCAGTACGATAGAGGATCCCAGAGAACGGTATACACGATTGTTGAGCGAGGCCATTTCGGCAATTTGGATCGCTTCCAGTGAAGGATGCAGCAAGGCGCCGTTCAAGCTTTTGTTATAACCGGTGCTCCCGGAAGGAGTAGATATGCAAATTCCGTCGCCGCGGAACATCTCGAAGCGTTCGTCATTAATATGCAGCTCGGCAACTAGTGTGGCGTCTGCGCCCTTCAATGTGAACTCATTAAGCGCGAGATGGGTCCGAATCCCTTGCTCCGTAGCAATCTCAATCTGGACGATTGGATATTTGACCGTACTTAGCGGGGGCAATGCTGCAGCTGCAGCCATGCAGTCAACAAGCGTCTCAACCTCTTGCGGCTTCCAATCGGCATAGAATCCGAGATGCCCGGTATGGATCCCCACGAAGGAAGTTGTAGCCAGCTTAGTCTTATACATATGAAAAGCGTGCAGCATCGTCCCGTCGCCTCCAACGGACACGACAAGGTCGGGCTGGTCAATATCCTGCTTCAACCCACGTGTTGCGGCAAGCTCATGAAGACGGTCTTTTGTGGCGATTGAGATGTCATCGCCTCTATGAACTACATTATATTTCACTGCAGGCTCTCCCCCTGAATGTGCTTCAACTTATTTTATCATAATCAATTCTGCGTGAAGACACAATGGGACAAGTCATGAAATGAAACGATCAGCCAAC
Organism: Paenibacillus sp.; assembly: GCA_029239545.1. Lineage (GTDB taxonomy): Bacteria > Bacillota > Bacilli > Paenibacillales > NBRC-103111 > Paenibacillus_AA. The sequence continues at coordinate 1,984 of JARBUQ010000119.1, read as the reverse complement.
GATCACTATGTCCTAGGGACCTGTGAGAAGACTCGCTGCAGTAATTTGCCCAGAGAGTAACTAGTGAACAGCCCTGCAATTACGAGAAGGACAGCAACCGAGAGGGCCAGAGCCGAGGTATACAGCAAGGGCAGCATATGAATGCCGATCCCGTGCCCTGCTTCTATCGCTGTTCCAGCACCTGCACCTGTACGGACAATCGGCAGTCCAAATGTCGGCGAAGCATCCATAATAGCCGTTCGAACTGGCTGCAGAGGTGTCCAGAGCAGGTAGACGAACAAGAGCGCCAATACGGCGTGCAGCGCCCTTGAGACGACAAAGGGCCAGTACCGCAGATTAGTTCGGTTGAGCAGGCTTACGATCTGTGCATGGACGCATATGCCGCCCCAGGAGAGAATGAACGCAGCAATGGCTACTTTATGAATAAGCAGCAGATGCATGCCTGCATTCGATGAGGAGCGTGCCCCTAGGGTGACCTCGAATATCCCGTTCACGATGGATTGAGCGAGTTCAGGCGGAATGGACGCCCATCTTAAGATTGACGCCGTAATTTCCGAGAGACTGCTCATGAGATGTGTGATGCTCATGATTTCCAGAATAACGCAGAAGAACACGACTAAGCCTCCGATAACCATTACGAGTCTTAGAGAGGCTTGTACGGCTTCCTGAAGCATGATCCAGAACGTTCGGCCATCTTGAAGTCTCGTCTCATGCATAGCCTGCAGCGCTCTTCGCAATAGGCTTGCACGGGACCCATTAGGAGACGATACCGGAGTAGACGCTGAGGAGTAGGAAAGCTTCTTTCCGTGAAATCGCATCAGAAGTCCGATAACAAAAGCAGAACTGTAATGAGCAGCTGCCAGAATGACAGCAAGGCTTACGTCATGGAAGAACCCGACGGACACTGCGCCAATCAAGAAGATGGGGTCAGAGGTAGTAGTGAAGGCAACCAGCCGCTCCCCTTCATCACGAGTAACCAGCTTTTGCTCCCATAATTGGGACGTTAATCTGGCACCTACCGGGTAACCGGAGGCGAAGCCCATGGCCATAACGAATCCGCCAATCCCCGGAACCCGGAACAGGGGACGCATCATAGGATCAAGAAGCGTGCCGAAGAAATGCACAATCCCGAAGCCCAGCATAAGCTCGGAGATGACGAAGAACGGGAATAGAGCCGGGAACAAAATATCCCACCATATCGAAAGTCCCTGTAAGGCCGCCCTCCAGGCATCTGATGGATAATACATCATAAGACCGATCAATAAGACCAATATAGCTGCTATTCCAGCAGTGAACCAATGCCGCAAGGTTAGCATGAGGCTCCTCCTAATGAACAGATTTCGCACCTCGCGCTGCGATAAGTTACCTCCTATACGTATATGTGTTCCGGAGAGCGGTCATGCGGACAAACCTAAATGAAAACGAATACAAAATGTTTGGTTCAATGCTGAAATTTCAGTGTATGTATGTTACAATGGAAAAAAGAGAGCGGAGTGATGCTTATGATGAGCGTAGTAGCAGGTCTAATCGTATGTGCCTTCGTTTTTGTTATAAAGGAAACGCTGATGAGCTCGGCTGAAGAAGATATGGATAATTGAAGACAGGTTATCATTTACAGCGATGTTATCTTTTCTGAAGAAAAGATGCATCGTCTTATTTTTGTGTTGTATAATCATTATTAAGTAGACCACTTAGAGTAGGAGACCCTTGAGGCATGACATCAGACAACCAAGGATTTACGATATATGATGCAATAGGCGGGGAGTCCGCTGTTCGTCTGCTCGTTGAGAATTTTTATCCTTTAGTACAAAAGAATCCACTGATTGGACCTTTATTTCCGGAAGACATCACACCGGTAATGGAGAAGCAGTATATGTTCTTGACCCAGTTTTTCGGCGGACCGTCGCTGTATTCGGATCAATATGGTCATCCCATGATGAGAGCGCGCCATCTTCCTTTTGAGATTACACCTGAGAGAGCGGAG
>JARBUQ010000118.1 GCA_029239545.1 Paenibacillus sp. | reverse complement strand
CGAAATCTCTGGAGGACAAATGCAGCGTACGGCGATTGCCCGTGCCATTATTCATCAGCCGACGCTTATCCTGGCGGATGAGCCGACTGGCAATCTGGACTCCAAGGCTGCCAAGGACGTAATGGGTCTATTCGAACAGATCAATCAGCAGGATGGGGTGACCCTCTTCATGGTTACTCATGACGCTGTGGCGGCGAGTTACTGCAACCGGGTTATTTTTATCAAAGACGGGAAGTTCTACAACGAGATCTACAAGGGGAATAATCGGCAAACCTTTTTCCAGAAGATCCTTGATATGTTATCCTTGTTGGGGGGAGATCACCATGACCTTTCGACAATTCGCTTATAGGAACGTCGTTCGCAACAAACGGACATATGCGGCTTACTTCTTAAGCAGTGCGTTCTCGGTCCTGGTCTTCTTCCTGGTGGCGCTCTTCATCTTCAACCCGCATCTTCAAAAAGGCATTATCTTCGCCGTTGCCTTGCAAGGACTAGTTGCAGCCGAGTTCATCATGTACATCTTCTCGTTTTTCTTCGTGTTGTATTCAGTCAGCTCCTTTCTCAAGACGCGGAAGCGGGAATTCGGCATTCTGATCATGCACGGGATGACACGGGGTCAGTTGAACCGGATGGTATTTCTCGAAAATATGCTGATTGGAATTGGCGCTATTATTGCTGGTATTGGTGTCGGATTGCTTACAGGCAAGCTGTTCCTGATGATTGGGGCTAACTTTATGGGGATCGCGGATGTGCCATTCTTTATGTCCTGGAAGGCTTTGTTGCTGACGATTGGCGCATTCGCTCTGTTGTTCCTGCTGATCTCTATTTGCACCTCGCTGCTCGTACGTACCAATCGATTGATTGAGCTGTTCCAGGCAAGCCAGAAACCACTGACCGAACCAAAAGCTTCCATGCTTCTGTCCCTGCTTACAGCAGCTTTGCTCATCGCCAGCTATTATTTGGCCGCAACTGCCAAGGAGATCAATGTCCTTATCCGAATGTTCCCGGTTATTGGGATGACGATTGTCGGCACTTATTTTTTCTACACGCAGCTCAGTATCTTTATCATCCGTCTGCTGCAGAAGAATCGGCGGCTGTTCTGGAAGCGGACGAATATGCTGACGTTCTCCAGTCTCGCCTATCGGATCAAAGACAATGCAAGAATGTTCTTCATGGTCACCATTATCTCGACCGTTGCCTTCTGTGCTGTAGGCTCATTCGCATCGATGAATTCCTTGGACAGGCATATGATGGCCGACTATCCGGCCGCTATCGGGTACATGGCTAAGGATGGCAGCCAAGTAGAGGCTCAGCATCTCGAGGCTACCAGAGCCGATCTCGTCGCCAAAGGAATCGACTACCAAACGATCACGATTCCTATCAAATACGCTGCCCTTGCCTCCACCACACAACAGGGGAAAGACGCGAACATCCAGCAGCTGCCGATTATGGCGTTCTCTGACTACAAGAAGGCAATTGACATGGCGGGATTCTCTTTTCATGAGCAGCCGTTATCCGGCGGACAGGCCTTAATTATGCTGGGAGAGCTGAGACAGATTAATCTGAGCTCCGCAAGAGAGCTTGCCAGCTACACCTTGCAGGAGAGCAGCGTTCAAGTACAGGAGATCGGAATGACTGAGCATGTGGCGGTGCCTGATTATTTGCTGGCAGAGTTTGACGGACTCTTCAGTGGACTTGTCGTAAGCGATTCGCTGTTCAATCAGATTCAAACGCCAGTCAGGACGGATCGTTATACCGGCTTCTATGTGGCGAATTTCGAGGAAACTACTGATGTTGGGAACACACTTGTGAAAGACGGAGTATCGCGATATGAGCGGGATCCATCCTATGCAATGGCGGTTAGCGGAACTCTGTATGGTTTTCAAAAACGTTTGTTCAGTATTATGTTATTCACCGCCCTTTTGGTAGGCACTGTATTCTTCATCGCAGCAGGAAGCTTTCTGTATTTCCGTCTCTATGCAGATCTTGATTACGACAAACGATTATACACAACCATAGCCAAGGTAGGGCTGACGGAACAGGAGTTGAACAAAATCGTTACCAGACAGGTGTCCCTGCTGTTTTTCGTTCCGATCGGTGTGGCGATCGTGCATAGCATATTTGCATTTGTCGCCCTGCAGAGCCTGTTCTACATCCCGATCGCTGCTCCGCTAGGGATTGTGCTATTGAGCTTCCTGGTCGCGCAGACCCTCTATTTCTATTTCATACGACATAAGTATTTGGGCAATTTGAAGAAAGCTTTAATTTAACTCGGAGGATAAGTACACATGATTGAACTTCTCAAAGCACTTTTATTAGGATTAGTGGAAGGTGTAACCGAATTTGCACCAGTCTCCTCGACGGGCCACATGGTTATTGTGGATGATATGTGGCTCCAATCGGAGCAGTTCCTGACCAAATACGTAGCCAATACTTTCAAAGTTGTGATCCAGCTTGGTTCGATCCTGGCGGTTGTGATCATATTCTGGAATCGCTTCTTCGATTTGCTGGGGCTGAGGCGTTTACCGAGCGGTACGCAGGCTAGCGGTCAGACAGCCGGAGAGCTGATAGCAGGAAGCCGCAAAACGAAGGAAGCCGCAACGACGCGTTCGCAGGGAAGGCTGAAGCTGACTCACATTATAGTAGGCTTGATTCCTGCCGGCATTCTCGGCGTCCTCTTCGAGGACTACATTGATGAGCATTTGTTCTCTACCAAAACCGTACTCATCGGCTTAGTAATCGGGGCAGTCCTGATGATCTTGGCTGATCTGTTCCGCTCCCGCACCCCTACCACAGAGACAGTGGACCAGATCAGCTATAAACAGGCGTTATTCGTCGGGCTCATTCAATGCTTCTCGATCTGGCCGGGCTTCTCCCGCTCAGGCTCTACGATATCCGGCGGCGTCCTGGCGGGAATGAGTCATCGCGCAGCAGCCGATTTCACTTTTATTATGGCCGTGCCGATTATGTGCGGGGCCAGCCTGATCTCCTTGGTGAAGAATTGGGAGTACTTCACGCTGGATGCTTTGCCGTTCTTTATTGTCGGTTTCATCAGTGCCTTTGTGTTCGCGTTGATCTCGATCCGCTTCTTCCTGAAGCTCATTAATCGCATTAAGCTTATCCCGTTTGCCATTTATCGGATTGTGCTCGCTATAATTATTTATGTAGTTTACTTTTAATAAATGAATTGACATCATCCAATATCTAACATACAATGATAAAAATCAAATATGTAAAATGCATTGATGGAGAAAAGTAAATCAATACTCCTAACAGGGAAGAAGCGCCGAAGATTGAGAGCGTTTCTAAGGTAAGGTTGGTTGAAGTTCACTCTTGAGCAGTCCCTTGAAACTAAGCTGTTAAGTAGAGGGTACCGGGATTTCCGTTAAATTTTCAAGTGAGAGCTTTCCTTGCACATTTGTTCAAGGCACAGTTCTAAATAGGGTGGTACCGCGTCTCCTCGTCCCTTACTGGGACGGGGTATTTTTGTTTTCTACCCACATTTAAGTTATGAATATTAGGCTCGGTAGCTCAGTTGGTAGAGCAAAGGACTGAAAATCCTTGTGTCGGCGGTTCGATTCCGTTCCGAGCCATCATCAGACAAGTAGTAAAAACTCACCTAATAGGAAGGCTAGATAAACTAACTGGAGGGCAAACAACGGGGAAACGATCAATTAGTAAGTCAAACGAAACAAATAGCAAGGCTGGCTTCCGGATTAGTTTGGAATGCCTTATTAGTAGTAGGTGGGAGTGCGTACCCCTACATAGAATAGAGAAGACCGCGATTCACCTTTTAACTGCAAAAGCTGCAGTTCATTTTCTGGAATTGAGGCATTTTACCAAAATAACTGCATTTCCTGCCTTTAATTCTAGGCAACTCGGCAATTTTTGATAAATCCCCAATCATTAGCTGTAGGTTGTGCAGTTATTATTCTAATAGCTGCTTTTTTGAGAGAGATTAGCTGCAGGTTTTGCAGTTCCTACTCCTGCTGACTAGCTAGAGAATCTGAACCTGCAGGAAGTACCGCAGTAGAAACAAAAGACCCCCTCAGTCAACCGGGGTGCGCAGAAGGAGTGGATCTCATTTAGCAGAAAGACGCCACTACAGGACAGATGTAACGGATCAAACGATCCCTCTATCGACAGAGCGCCCCTTCACACTTCATCACACAAGGATATATATTACTGTAGAACCAAAGAAACCCGACCAACGTTCGGTCAGGACGCAAAATCACTCAATATCCCTGATCGCCGCCTTGATCGCGCCTCTCTGGAATGCTGTCTAGTTATTTGGATGGACCGAGGTCTATAATAATATGCCCTCTGCCGAGCTCGACCTCGGAAAAACCTGCCATATGACGCGCTTGAAATCCGATTGGCTTGTTTCTGCCTATGATTATAATGTTCCGTACGGGCCCCTCACCATCGATCGGCAGGGAAAACGATTTGGTATAGCCATATACTTCGCTAAGCGTTGTATGAATCGCATTGATCTGCTTGTCATTTTCACCTTTTCCGATCAGATTGATGACGATAGATCCATGTGAATCGAGTTTATCCCTCGTTATCCCGAAAAAATCCTTAGATGTTAAATGCCGCGGTGTTCCCTGATCGGTGAAGGCGTCCAAAATAATATAATCATAGGCATGCGACACTTCGCTCTCGAGAATCAAACGTCCGTCCCCAATGATCACGTTATCCTTGCTGTATCCAAACCACCTCTTGCTTAACTCCACTACTGCGGCATCGAGCTCCGCTACCTTAAACCGCTTCTCCGCAAAATGTCCAGCGATTGTCCCAATCCCATGCCCAATGACAAAGACATCTTCGAATGACGGGTCGTTAAACTCCATTAAATGGATCATAGCTCTTGGATATTCAAACACAATACGTTGGGGATCATTCAGATCGATCGCGCCTTGTACAGCTTCGCCAGAAAATTCCATAACCCGGAATTCTCCCTTCTCGCCGTACAACTCTGTTGTGTCATAAACCGTTATCTGATGATTACTGCTGATCTCATTAATTCGCAAAGGCAACTCATAATCCCCTATCCCCGACTAATCGCGAATTTCTACGATAAGCTCAATCTCCACTGGTGTATGAAAAGGCAATTCACTTGTTCCAATTGCGGAGCGGGCATGCTTGCCGGCCTCACCGAATACTTCGACGAGCAGGTTGGATGCGCCATTCATGACATAAGGCTGGTCCGCGAAACCCGGAGCGCTGTTAACGAACCCGAGCAGCTTGACGATGCGCACTACTCGATCGAGGTCGCCAAGATACCCCTTCATAACTGCAATGCAGTTTAGAATGGTCTGACGGGCGGCATCTTGTCCTTGTTCAATCGTTAAATCGCTGCCCAGCTTACCCTCATACATCAGAGTGCCGTTATTGTCGCGGCAATCTTGTCCGGACAAGTAAATCAGATTGCCAGTCTGGCTGCAAGGAATATATGTGAAGCGCGGTACGGGTGATGGGGGTAGAACAATGCCTAGCTCTTCTAAACGCTTCTCGATCTGTGCCATATAAGGGCACCTCCGTAGGTTATTTATTAGTTGTATCCGAAGTTCAATGATGATGCTGACAGCAATGCTGGGCCCGAATGAGAATCCCTTCCCGGGCTTGCGTGTGCTGCTTGTCACTCAGGGTCAGCTTTCCATTCACAAGCACATGTGTGATTCCTTCCGGATATTGACGCGGCTCCTCGAAGGTGGCGAGATCCTGGATCGTATCCGGGTTGAATACCGTCACATCCGCTATATAACCAGGCACCAATAACCCGCGCTTGCCAAGCTTGAACCGCTGCACCGGGAAGGAAGTCAGCTTGCGGACCGCCTGTTCAAGCGACAATACCTTCTGCTCCCGCACATATCGGGCGAACACACGAGGGAATGTGCCGAATAATCGAGGGTGTGGCTTACCCGTCTCACATGTCAGACTGTCTGAAGCGATCAGCGATTTCTCGTAGCCGATTACTTGCTTCACGTCCTCATCAGACATGTGGAAGAAAATAATCGAGATGCGCCCCTGCTCCTCCAGCAGCAGATCGAGCATGCAGTCGACAGGGTGCTGGCCACGCATCTCACTGATCTCAGCCAGATGCTTGCCTTCCAGCGCCAGATTAGCTTCTGTATGAACAGCTGAAATATATACGCTGTCCCAGCCTGTGGAGCAGATCAGATTGTCCCAATCCTCTTGCTCTTGTCCCAGCTCCTCGCGAATCCTTGCACGCAGCTGAGTATCCTTGAACACTTCGAGTGCCCCTTCAATCCCGCCTTCAAGCACCCATGGCGGCAACACAGTCGTCAAGGTCGTCGAGCCCGCATTATAGGGATACACATCACATGTAATATCCATCCCGCGTGCTCGGCCAGCCTCGATCAGCTCGAGTGCATTCATCACTTGGCCCCAATTGCGCTTGCCGGCCGCTTTGAGATGACTGACATGCAGCGATACTCCGGCTTTCTCGGCAATCCAGATAACCTCGCGCACCGAGGGGAGCAGATTATTGCCTTCTCCACGGATATGGGTCGAGAAGAGCCCGTTGTACTTCGGAAGAATGGAGCATAACTCGGCGATCTCTTCCTTGGAGGTATAGCTGCCAGGCGCATACAGCAGTCCGATGGACAAGCCGATCGCTCCTGCCCTCATCCCTTCATCCAGCAGCTGCTTCATCTGAGCCAGCTCAGCAGAGGTTGCCGGACGATTGGCAAAGCCCATAACCGAGATGCGGAGCGCCCCGTGGGCAACATATGTGGCAATATTCTCGGAGGGATTGGAGCGCGCCACCGTGTCCATATATTGCTCCACCGTTTCCCAGGGCCACTCCCACTTCGTCTTGCCCAGCACCGGCTGAACGTAGCTCTGCAGCAGCTCGCCTGCGCTTCTCACATAAGGAGCCGGAGCCAGCCCGCAGTTGCCTACGACCTCAGTCGTCACACCCTGCTGCATCTTGATCTCACTAAGCGGATGATCCAGAATCATCAGGTCTGAGTGACAATGTCCGTCGATAAAGCCAGGGGCTATGACTTGCCCCTGCACGTCAATCTCCTTATGTGCTTCCATATCAAGCCTGCCAACTGCAGCAATATGACCATCCTTTATACCCACATCACCGAACAGCCACGGATTGCCCGTTCCATCAACGACTCTTCCATTCCTCAGAATAATATCCAGCATATAAATCTTAACCCCCTAGGCTAGATGCAATTAATATCTACTCCAGCATTCCCCGGCCAAGTACGGGCGTACGTTCAAGCGTACCGTCTTCATGCCTCAGCACAACCGTGTTGTGGAGATTAACGGTGCTGCAGATGTGATTCGGGATGATCGACAATCGATCCCCCACTTTCAAATCTGCAGCCTGCGCAGCAGGTCCGAGCCGCAGCATCCCGTGCTCCTCGGACAACCGCTCGAGGATTGCGTCCTCGAGCCCCAGCACATGCCCGAAGCCGACCAGCGCAAGCGGCACTGTATTCGGCTGCACATCCGTGGCGAACGTTTTGCTTCCTCCGTCGATAACGGCAAGATCCGGCGAGGGTCGGCTCACGACGGTGACCACTACCGTGCCTGCGCATTCACCCAGCTCACACACACCGAGCTTGGCCTGCATCCGGTCGTGGAACACGTAGGTTCCCGGACGAATCTCCGTGACCCCCTTCACTGCGGCTGCATAGGCCCCCGTTGGGGTTGATCCCACGCTAACATCCTTGATCGCGATGCCCTCGGCGCGCAGCCGTTCCGCAAGATCGACCATCAGTGCCCCTTCCTCCAAACCTGCCGCCTGCAAATCCAACGTAGATTGGCCCTTCAGCACAGCCCCTCTATAGGTGTAGATGCCCGTGAAGCGCAGATGCCGGAACTCGGCCATTCTCTTGGCTAGTGCTGCCGCATCCTCATACAGCACACCCGTCCTGCGGAGTCCGGTGTCCACCTCAAGTCTAACCTGCAGCACATGATCATGTTCAGCTGCGGCCGCCTCCAGCAGAGCCGCTCCCTCCAGGCTATCTACCGCCAGGATAAGCTCGATCTGCTGACTTAGACGGATAGCCCGTTCAATTTTGCTAACACTAACTAATGGAAAAGCTATGAAAATATCAGAAATGCCGTGTTTCGCCATGACCTCGGCTTCCGATACCTTGGCAACTGTTATTCCAGACGCCCCTGCTTGCAGCTGCAATTCCGCTATCCGCGGCAGCTTATGAGTCTTAGTGTGAGGACGAAGCTTCACTTGATGCAGCCTGGCTATCTCCGCCATTTGTTCAATATTACGCTTCATCTTGCTTGTTTCAATCACTACACATGGTGTTTCGAAGGATGGGCCAGACCCGCGTTCCAGCTCATTTTCCTTCACCTGCTCCAGTCCATTCATCTGCACATTCACGCTCAACTTTTCCAATTCGCTCATGGCTGCTCACGACTCATTTCTTCAGAGGTTTTGATTTCTTCCAAATAGCTGTACAACGAATACTTGGATATATTCAGGTACTGGCAAATTTTCTCGCCGCCCTTCTTCACTAACAGAGCTCCCTTGCTATCCAACAGTTGAATCATACGCATCTTATCTTCCTTCTGCATCACAGCAACCGGCTTGCCTACTTGCTCCTGAGCCTCCTGAATCAAGGCATCCAACAAATCGCTCACATTGCTGACGAAGGATTCCTTAACCACATCAGCTTGCCCGGCCATCGTAAGGGAATGCAGCGTCTTCTCAGCGACCAGCAGCTCGGTGATATCATAGTTGATGCACAACGACCCGATCGCCTCTCCCTTGCTATTCTTCATGAAGATGGAGCTGGAGCGCAGCATCCGGCCGTCTTTGGTCTGGGTCACATAATTGTACTTATTGCCGTTAATCTGCGTGCCACGCAAAATTTCCAAACCCAGATTCGTTCCAGGATCTCCAACCTGGCGACCCGTAACATGTCCATTCTCTATAGCCACAATCGTACTATCGTAAGGTCGGTGCAGATCGTGGAGCACAACCTCGCAGTTGCTGCCGAATTGCGCAGCCAAGCCTTTGACCAGATCATGCAAAAACTCTGATTCATCCTTTACCGATTCCAAACCTGCACACCTCAATTCAAAAAAACTTCACGAGAAGAGTCTAACACAGACGAATTGACTTTCAAACAAAAAGTTTGTCAGCCTGAAAAATAGTATGTTTACATAAACGCCAATGTTGCTGTATGTTCAAACTAAGTACGGCTAATAAAACGTATGTTAAGGAGCCTTATACATGAAACGCTGGCTGGGCAAGTCATTAAAGCGCAAATTAACCTTGTTTCTGTTGTTCGTGCTTCTTCTGCCGCTCGTCTGTACTGGAGTGATCTCCTACCAGATCGCAACGTCGGTCACGGAGGAGAAAGCGAAGCAATCGGGGATGAACACGCTTAAGCAGATTAAGGACAAGCTTGCTTTTGTCATTCAGGATGTTGAGAACATGTCGATCTTTCTTATCGGGGAGAAGGATATTCAGCTCTATCTCAGCAATGATGTGGAGGATGTCGCCCGATATTCCTTAATTATCGGTACCTTGACGAATCTGGCTTTCTCAAAAAAGTACATCTCCAACATCACCATCACACCCAAGAACGGCAATCCGGAGCTATCCAACTCCACCATTCTTAAATCAGGTCTGCTCCCCCTTCTCGAGCATAATGAGGACGTGTACCGCAGCAAGCCCAAATGGTGGTCTTCCCTCTACGAGAACCAGACAACCGAAGG
>JARBUQ010000117.1 GCA_029239545.1 Paenibacillus sp. | reverse complement strand
TGGAATCGGAGAAGAGAGGTCTTCAGGATCAACAGCTTGATCTGGATGAAGTTTTTGAATTATTGGAAAAAGCGGGTAAAATCTTTCCGCTACTCGAAAAAGAAGCCCAGCAATCATTGGTCAGAAAGCTTATCAGTAAAATAGAAATAACAGATAAACACATTTCAGAGGTGCATTTTAGTTTTCAGCAAAGTTTTAGGATTGGGGGTGGTAAGGGGAACCGTATCATAAATAGGGCGAAATTTTGGGCTGTGAAGCCTTATGGTGCTTGGAAAGCTGTCCAGCGGTCAATGGAGACATGATTAGAGAGGCTTTCATGTTAAAATGATATAATGTTGTAAAATGTCAAATTATCGGTTTGACGAGCTCTCTACGAGATGCGTCAATATGGGGAATACGGGGGCTTAGACACATGAATTACAATCTGTATTTATCGGCTCTACTGTTGGTGGCTACCTGTAGTACATTATTATTGTGCTATCTCGCATGGAAAAGAAGAGAGTTGCCGATTGCAATCAGTTACGGATTAGGGATGCTGGCTGGAGCATTCTATACATTTGGGTACGCTTTCGAGTTAACAAGCACAACATTGGAGCAGATTCGCTTCTGGCTTCGAATTGAGTATATTGGCATTCCCTTTGGAGCAACGCTATGGATTATTATGGTGCTGCAATATACTGGACGACAGGCTCTCATACGGAAGCCGCTTGTTGCTGCGTTATTGATTGTTCCTATGATTACACTTATTGCTCAATATACGAACGAGCAGCATCATCTATTTTATCATGCCATGTCCATCGATCTGTCAAAAGGATTCCCTCTGGTTCACTTGGTTAAGGGACCTCTGTATATGCTGCACCTGGGGTATTCCTATTTCTTTTTTGTAATTGGGATGGGCTTAATCATTCAGTTGTATCGCAAATCAACACCCCAGATGAAGAAGCCAATTGCCTACATGATCATTGGCTCCCTGGGACCGTTTGGGTTTCCTCTTATTTATTTGAGTGGTATTGTTGACCCGTCTATCGATATTTCACCGTTCGGATTTATTTTCTCAGGAGTATTCTACCTGTGGGGAATTTATCAATTCAATATGTTGAAGTTAGCTCCACTAGCTCTGCAGAAAGTGTTCGAATCGATGCAGGACGCCGTTATTGTAGTTGATCTTGATTACAGCATTACGGGCTATAATCAATCAGCAAGTCTTCTTATTGCAGGATTACATCGTAAGAAGGTTATCGGTCAGCCGGCATTGGAGCTATTCACACCCTATCCAGAGCTATTAGAAGTAGTGATTCAAGAACCTTCTTCGCATAATAAAGTGAAGATTATTAATGAAGGAGAAGATCGATTCTATCATGTGCATATAACGATGATTAATGATAAGAAGCAGAAGCCGGTTGGGAAGATGGTTCTGTTAAGCGATATAACGGACACTGTTCTCTATGAGGAGAGACTACTAGATAATGCCAGACAACTAGCAGAGCTGAATACGTTCAAAGATAAGATGTTTAACGTAGTCGCTCATGACATTCGTGATCCTCTGGCTGTTCTGATTAACTTAATGGAGTTATTGGAAGAGGAGCTAAACACCTCGGATGAGAACCATGAAGAAGTTGTCCATGAAATGGGGCAGCAAATCCACAATATATTCTCACTAGTAGAGAGCTTGGTAGAATGGTTTCAAAGTCAGCGAGGGGGAATAGTGTTTAATCCAGTTATAAGGGACTTAGCCCAAGTGGTTCAGACGAATATGCGATTCATGCAGGTTCGAAGTGCGGGTAAGAATATTCATATCGTATCCGAGATATCGGAAAGCTTGTACGTATTTGCTGACAAAGAAATGCTAGATTTAATCATCCGCAACTTGCTTTCCAATGCGATTAAATTCACAGAAAACGGGGGCAGTATTCGATTAAAAGCGGAGCTTGGAGTTGGCAAGATTATTGTCTCCGTCAGCGACACAGGATCAGGCATACCCGATGAACAAGCCGCCTCCCTCTTGCAGGAAGATTACCTCGTCTCATCTCTCGGTACTGCTGGTGAGCGAGGTGTCGGGCTAGGGCTTACGCTTTGTAGGGAATTCGTTCGCTTAAACGGGGGAGAAATATGGTTTGACAGCAAGCTTAAGCAAGGAAGCACTTTTTATTTTTCGCTTCAGTCTCCCCCTAAAGCTTCTGCATAACTTATGAATCTGGTTGCAAGGAAGGAAAGTCTATGAAGGTTGTTATTATTGATGATGAGAAGGCGATGCATCTCATTATGAAGCGTATGCTCAGTAAACTGGATGATGTCGAAATAATAGGAAGCTTCCAGGAGACAGCGGCGGCAAGTACTTATTTGATGGATCATGATGTGGATCTCATATTCATGGATATTAATATGCCTAGGGAAAGTGGTCTTGAATTTGCCGCGCGGTTAAGAGAGGATGGCAGACAAGTGAAGATCGTATTCGTGACCTCCCATACCGAATATTCGCTGCCTGCATTCGATGTATATGCCTTCGACTACATCGTAAAGCCAGTTAAATATGAGAGACTTCAACATACGATACAGAGGGCACAATCCAGTATGATTCCAACGTACAAACCTATCCAGTATGAGGCTTCTCCGACTTCGATACAGTTTCATTTTCTAGGTGGAATGGAGATTCGAACGGCTCGGAATGTGTTAGTCAAGTGGAAGACTAGCAAGAGTGCAGAGCTATTCAGCTTCTTGCTCATACACAAAGGTAGACTTGTCTCCAGAGCAAGAATTATTGAAGATATCTTCGGTGATATGCCCATCAAGAACAGTGAGACCTATCTGAACACGACAGTCTATCAGCTGCGCAAATTATTGGATACCTATGGACTTAAGGGAAGCTTGCATTCTGATCCTAAACACTATGCACTGGATATTGCTCAGATCAGTGTCGATTACGTCACGTTTGAAGAAGGCTGTAAACAGCTGGTAATCATAGAAGACAACAATTTCGATAAGGCGCTTGAGCTAGAGCGGCTATATCATGGAGATTTATTCGGAGAATGTGCATTCCAATGGGCTAGGAGCGAGGTTGAACGATTATCGCAGCTGTATACATCCTTAACTCATCGGTTGTGCGACGCCTTATTAACTAGAGGGGATACGCAAGTTGCAATCAGGCTCTTAAACAAGCTAACGGATCGTAATGAGCTAGATGATGAAACCATGAAGCTGCACATGAGGGCGTGGGCTTTGATGAAGAACACAGACGCCTTGAACCGATTATATGCCCAATTCAGAGAGACGCTGGACAGAGAGCTGGGAATAAGCCCATCCAATGAGGTTACTGCGCTATATAATGAATTGATTGTGGGGTTAGATTCATAACATATCGGTCAGATGAAGGGCCCAATAGAAGGGCTCTTTTTTGTTGTTGCAGTTTGTCATTCTGTTGTCATTGGGGGTCTGTATACTTGTCCTAAGTAGAAAAAGAAACAACACTCCAAGGAGGTAAATGGCATGCGAGTTATGGTTCAAAAAGGGATCTCATTCATTTTAGTGATGGTATTAGTTTTAGGTGCATTGAATGGGCTGACTATGGGTGCAGGTAAAGTCCATGCGGCAGTAGCGTTCGCTGGAGGAACGGGGACTTCAAGCGATCCATATCAAATTGCGAACGCTGATCAGCTCAATGAAGTCAGGAATCATCTCGGAGCAGGGATCTACTTCATACTAACGTCAGATATTGACTTGAGCTCCTACGCTGGCGGTGCCGGTTGGACTCCAATTGGTGCTAACTACGAAAATCCTTTTTATGGAAATTTGAACGGTAACGGCTTTACAATAAGAAATTTAACGATCAATACAGGTGGTGCGGATCATGTAGGACTCTTCGGTGTAGCTGCATATGGAAGCTCATTTGCTAACATTATTCTTGAGAATGTTAATGTGCGGGGGAGATATTATGTTGGCGGGTTAATTGGAATTGGCGAGAATAATGTTAGCAATGTCTACGTCACGGGAAATGTGGTTGGAATAGAAAGTGTAGGCGGCTTGGCAGGTTGCCTTTATGGAGGGAGTATCAATAACAGCTACTTCATAGGAAGCGTGATTGGATCTCAACTTGCAGGCGGGTTGGTAGGGTACCATTACGGTGATATTGTTAACAGTTACGCGGCAGGAAATGTGACGGGTAATAGCCCTTATAATGGTGGCTTGATCGGATTGTCAGACGGGGGTGCTATCACTAACAGCTTCTACGACAAAACCACTTCAGGACAAGTAGATACAGGAAAAGGCGAAGGAAAGACTACTGAAGAGATGAAGAAGGCGAGTACTTATACGGGGTGGGACTTTACATCGCAATGGTATGTCTTCGAAGGTCAGTATCCACAACTATGGGCCTTTACTAAGTTAATAAAAGGAACAACTGCTGGAACAACGAAATTATTTCATGTAGCCACAGGTATGGAGTATTCGCTTAATGGTAACCCTTATGTTCCTATCACAGGGGATTCTGTTGAAATTACTGTAGTTGCTGGAGATTCAATCGATGTCCGTGTAATCGCAGCTCCATCAAGCCATAGGACTTTAACAGTCGGTCTTTCAGATATCAGAGGGCTTATACCTCCTGCTCTAACCGCCGATACGACAGAGAACTACACGGCTAATGACATTGAAATGACGTTCGTCAATGATCCAGCTTGGCTTTCGGGGATAACAGCGGTGAAAGATGGGGCTACGACACTCGATAAGGGTACGCAATATACAATTGAAGCGGGAAAGCTCAAGATATTCGCTGGGGTACTGGCAAAGGGAAATAATTCGATTATAGTAACAGCACCCAATTATGATGATGCAGTGGTAACGCAGATGGTAACGAATAAGCAACCTCCTGCTCTAACAGCCGACACAACAAGTCCTTATCCCACGAATGAGATCGAAATTACATATACGGACGATCCGACATGGCGCGGGGTGATTACGGCTGTGAAAGACGGAACCACGACACTCGTTCAAGATACGCAATACAAAATTGAAGCAGGAAAGATCAAGATATTCGCAGGTGTGCTAGCAAAAGGGAATCATTCCATAACAGTGACAGCCATCAATTATGATGCTGCTGCGGTCTCACAATTCGTATCTCACCAGTTTTCTGGAACAGGAGAAGGATCACAGTCCAATCCTTTTCAGATTGCAACTGCGGATCAACTTAATGAGGTTAGGTATCTTCTAGCATCGGATATTTATTTTGAGCTGGTGGATGATATTGATCTCGGAGTTAGTCCATATGTAGACGGTGAAGGCTGGTTGCCAATCGGTAAGTATGGTGAGGAATTTCAAGGGAAGTTGGATGGCAAAGGCTACAAAATCACGGGATTAAAGATAGCTAGATCAACCATGGATGTAGGGCTATTCGGTAGAACATCGTCCACGAGCAGTCTAAATAATATGGGTCTAGAAAATATTAATTTGAGCGGGAACGATCAAATGGGCGGCTTGGTTGGATTCAATCAAGGTGCTATCAGTAATAGCTACAGCAGCACAGGTTCTGTAAGTGGAAGTGGTAAATTTTATCTAGGTGGGTTGGTTGGATACAATCAAGGTTCAATCAGCAATAGCTATAGCAATATGGTTATTGTGAGTGGTAGAGGCGATATAGGTGGGTTGGTTGGTACCAATAAAGGATCAATTAGCAACAGCTACGCCACAGGAAGTGTGTCGGCGATACTCAGTACAGTGGGCGGGTTAGTAGGTAGCAACTACCCTGGCATTGGAAAAGTCAACAATAGCTTCTACGAGAGCACAACAACGGAGACCGATACAGGAAAAGGCTGGAGTAAGACGACTGAACTAATGAAGACTGAAAGTACGTATTCTGGTTGGTTCACTTCTAATGTATGGGGGATCGATTCATCAATTAATGCTGGATATCCCTATTTGAAAGCTTTTTACCGCTTTATGACTTATAACGGCAACGGCAACACAGGAGGAAATGCCCCAACTGACAGTAAGATCTATACGCGTGATGCAGATGTAGTTGTAGTATCGAATGGAAATCTAGTCAAGTCGGATCATAACTTCACTGGATGGAATACATTAGCAGATGGTAGTGGTACCAGCTACGAGGAAGGTGACACATTCGCAATTACAGCCAATATGACGCTGTATGCGCAATGGATTAGTACGGCGAAAGGATTCTCTACATTCAGCTTCAGCTTCGCAGGACTGAGCCCAACGGTAACAGGGATAGTTTACGAAGCGAACAAGACGATTGCCTTGACCGTTCCATACGGAACGGATATAACGGCATTAGTCCCTACATTCACAACCACAGGTGCTAGTGTGAAGGTAGCCAATACGAACCAAGTGAGCGGAACGACAGCGCAGGATTTCACTTCTGCAGTTACGTACACAGTAGTAGCGGCAGACAGTAGCGAGCAAGACTATACAGTAACAGTTACGGTAGCAGAGAATACGGCGAAAGCGATCTCCACATTCAGCTTCGAGGGATTGAGCCCAACAGTAACGGGGATCGTATATGAAGTCGACAAGGCGATTGTCGTAATCGTGCCATACGGAACGGATGTAACAGCGCTAGTGCCCACCTTCACAACAACGGGTGCTAGTGTGAAGGTGGCGAGTGCAGATCAAGTGAGCGGAACGACAGCGCACAATTTCAATTCTGCAGTTACATATACGGTAGTGGCGGCAGACGGCAGCGAGCAAGACTATACGGTAACGGTTACGATAGCAGGGAATACGGAGAAAGCAATCTCCACATTCAACTTTGCGGGATGGAGCCCAACTGTAACGGGGATCGTATACGAACCGAACAAGACGATTGCCTTGACCGTGCCATACGGGACGGATGTAACAGCGCTAGTCCCCACCTTCACAACAACGGGTGCTAGTGTGAGAGTGGCAGGTACAGATCAAGTGAGCGGAACGACGGCGCAGGATTTCACTTCTGCGGTTACGTATACGGTAGTGGCGGCAGACGGCAGTGAGCAAGAGTATACGGTAATCGTTACCGTAGCAGAGAATACGGAGAAAGCAATCAATGCATTTAGCCTAGCGGGATTAAGCCCAACAGTAACGGGGATAGTTAACGAAGTGAACAAGACGATTGCCTTGACCGTGCCATACGGAACGAATGTAACAGCGCTAGTGCCCACCTTCACAACAACAGGTGCTAGTGTGAAGGTGGCGGGTACGGATCAAGTGAGCGGAACGACAGCGCACAATTTCACTTCTGCAGTTACGTACACGGTGGTGGCGGCAGACGGCAGTGAGCAAGACTATACAGTCATAGTTACCGTAGCAGCGAATACGGAAACACCATATTCAGGTGGCGAGGTAATTCTACCAGTTAGTGATGCCCCTGTGATCTCGACAGATGGTCAATTAACGCTTCCTATAGGCAAATCAGGTGAAGTTAGCTTGTTAAAGGGGGTCACAGTATCTATTCCTGCGGATGCATCAAAACAAGAGTTAAAAATAACAATAGAAAAGCTGTTAAATACGCAGAACCTGCTAACGAAACAAGAAGTTCTAGCAAGTCCGATCTTCGAGATTCTGAAGAATTTCTCTGAGAACTTCAGAAAGCCAGTAACGCTAACCTTTGTGTTCGATCCAGCAAGCTTAAAGAGCAATCAAAGGGCAGTTGTATTCTACTATGACGAAGTGAAGAAGGTTTGGGTCGAAGTTGGTGGTAAAGTGAAAGGGAATCAAATCACTATAGAAGTGGATCACTTCACGAAGTATGCGGTAATGGCGGTTGGCGAAGTGAAAGACAAGCCGACAACAGAGCCTAATGTTAGCTTTAGCGATGTCACTGGACACTGGGCAGAAGCCGATATTAAGCAAGCAGTAAGCAGTGGAATCGTGAGGGGTTATTCGGATGGCACATTTAAGCCAGGCCAAACCGTCACGCGGGCTGAATTTGCAGTGATGCTAATCCATGCATTGAAGCCGCAGGGTGAGGGAGTAGAACTGATCTTCACAGATACAGCGAAGATTGGAGCGTGGGCACGGAAGGCAGTTGCTCAAGCTGTACAAGCGGGTATTATTAAGGGTTATTCAGACGGTGCCTTCCGTCCGAATGCGGAGATCACACGTGCGGAGATGGCATCCATGATCGCAGTTGCTTCGGGTCAATCAAGCGAAGCAAATGCCGTAACGGGATTTGTGGATGATGATGAAATTCCGACATGGGCAAGAGGCAGTGTTGCTTATGTGAAGCAAGCGGGCATTATTCAAGGCAAAGGCGGTAATACATTTGCGCCGCAAGACAATGCGACAAGAGCTGAGGCAGTTACCGTTCTGTTGAAACTACTAGCTCATATTAAAGAGTAACGAGGTTGGAATAATAATAGGGAGCCCTGCTATTTAGGGTTCCTTCTAAATATCACTTGTCTTTGTAGGAGGTGCTTCAGTTGAAGGTCGTTATTATCGATGATGAGAAGGCCATGCATCTCATTATGAGACGAATGCTTGCTAAGCTTGATCAAATCGAAATCGTGGGAAGCTTCTTTGAGACTACATCTGCATTCTCTTATTTGACGAATCATAACGTGGACTTGGTATTTCTAGATATTAAACTGCCGGGGGAGAACGGTCTAACGTTTGCTCATCGAATAAGAGAACGTGATGGACAGATGAAGCTGGTTTTCGTTACATCCTATAAAGAATATGCACCTGCTGCATTCGATGTACAAGCTTATGATTACATTGTTAAACCTCTGAGGCAGGACAGACTTCACAAAACCGTGCAAAGAGTAATTTCAGAGGGACATTAATAAGACTTAAGCGAACCAGAAATAACAAAGATAAAACAAAAATGCCTTTAATCCAATCAGCGGGTTAAAGGCATTTTGTTATATATAGCGAGCAAGAATTGTAAATTGGTTGCGGGGGAGGATTTGAACCTGCGGCCTTCGGGTTATGAGCCCGACGAGCTACTGGGCTGCTCCACCCCGCGATAGTATGTTTGGTTCATAATGACGGACACCAGCTAAATCGAAATTTAGTTTAAAATGCTGGCCTGGTTGAAAATCTATATACTGTACGAACTCAAATGGGTCGGTAGGTGTGCGGCCGCGTGTTGCTATTAATATTTCTAGATCAGAACTGTTCTCACTGAGGTTATATCGATCAAGGATATTGAGATAATCAGGTCGTTTTTTACGCGGATCACTTCCATCTTGCTCAACGTGTCGAAGCCCTTTTGAATGACTTCGTCTAACAGTTCCAGGTCGTGTCGGATACGCTTTGAGCTGTCTTGTTCCGCCAGTTCCTTCTCCAGAGTGGCCTTAACCTTGGCACGTTCTTCCCGCGGTTGCTCAGTTCAATCGTCTCGATCTTCTTGCTTTCATTCATTGTAATTCGCTTGATGAACAGGTGAAGCAATGTTTTTCGCTGTTCGAATGGCGCGGAGGTGAGCACCTGATGGAATCCGTGAACAGCTGGAACGAAGCATTTCGAAAGGCAGACATTTGTATAAGTTTGTAGTGAATGGCGTGGGGTGTGTCGTGGAGAACCATCCTGAATATCTGACGCAGAATGATAATAGCGAAGTTTATTATGAAGTGCTGAACAGCAGTCTCGAATCCTATAAATACAGCGTACCGATTTTAGAAAACTTTTCGAATTGCTTTCGAGGGACTTTAGACTCCTCCTCTAAACTAAGGTTGTAGGCAAGAGAGAGACCATACAACCTTAAAGGAGCGAGGGAAAATGAAAAAGAAAAACAAATTCATCATGATCGGCGCGGCGGTT
>JARBUQ010000116.1 GCA_029239545.1 Paenibacillus sp. | reverse complement strand
CCTGGATCTTGCTGCGACTGCTCGTCGGAGAATCCTTCCCATACGGTTTGCAGTACAACATCTGTTCCGTATTGGTATAACGTTCTTTCCGTTGAGTTAAGATCAATCGTTCTAGCAGCGGAAGAATTGTATACTCCAAGCCCAAGTGTCAAAATAAGCAGCAGCATAAGCGGATAATAGGCCTTGGAGGATCTGGACAGCTGTGTAAGGGTTAAAAATATGGGTACAGGCAAGAAACGTTTGCCTAACCAATTAAACAGCTTCAGCAGCCAAGGGAATATCCTCAGAAAAAGCAATCCCACTGCAAAGATCGAAAGCGCGGGAACGAAAAACAGCAACGGATGCACTTGCAGCTGATCGTTGGTCATCCCGGTCTTGACGGACAGAATTTGATACGTTTGAAACGAATAATATCCATAACCAGCTATTCCAACCAATACAATATCGAGGAACCATCTTTGCCACAAAGGCTTTCGGTCCGATCGGGCAAGCGATTGCTTATAGCTGACAATTGATGATTTGGCGTACAATACGGCCGGTATGACACTCGCCACGATGGCCAGGACAACTGCCCCTACACCATATAGAATCGCTTCGTTGGATAAACCAACCGGAACGGCTTTGCGATCTACAAAGGTCAGGAATCCATTCGAGGATCCGATGCTCTTGGCCATGAACCAACCTAACAGCGGACCAATGATTAATGCTATTGCACCAAGGATCAGTCCTTCCAGCAAATAAACACCGATAATTTGGCGGGTGCTTCCTCCGCGGCTGCGGAGTACTGCAATATCACTTCGTTGTCGATCTAATGCCTGACGAGCATTCATAACGATGTAATAAAATACCATCGCCAGCATCGGGGCGGCCAGTGTGAATAACAGCATCTGCATCTGCAGGCTCTGTTTCTTGAAATCACTTAACATGTCCCGGAATGAAATATCGACCCGGGTGTCTTTGAGCTTCTGATAGAGGGTTATATCCATCCTGTCGAGTGTCTTGGATAAAGGACCCAACTGACTGGTCTTAACTTCTTTGAGATCGAAGGCATAATACCAGTTGGCCAGATTGAGCGGAATTTTCTTCTGCTGCAATAGTTCCTTCTGAAATACATCATCACTGACCAGAAAAGTAGCACCAAGCCCTTCAAAGCCCTGAAACCAATATGGATCATTCTCGTTCTTCGGCAGGAAGCTGCCTACTACTCGAATCTTCAGTGGAGCGATGCCAAGTCCTCCGCTAATCGGATACATGAATTCATCGCCAACGCGGAAGTCCTGCTTATTAAGAGCTTCTTCATGCACTAGTGCTTCAATTACACCTGATTGACTTTGATTGGCATACATTTGACCCGTCAGCTCAACATGCTCCGCAAGCCCCGTCATAGAGCCTATGGACATCTGCCTTCGCTTGCTCGGATCGACCTTGGACGTATCTACAGGATTGATCTGAGCATTACGTATCGACATCGCTCTAACATAAGTCAGATGCGGGAACCCAATTTGCTTTGGAATCTCATCTTGGATAAATGTATCTACATCCTTCAATGCGTCCAGATCGGCCTTATCACTTCCTACTGCCTGATAGCGGATCAGAGTAGAGCCTGGGGGCATCCCATCGCTTTTATCCAATAAGGATTTGGCCACAACCCGCTTCAGAGAGCCGTCCGCATACATTGGAATGCTTGTCGTGAATGCAACGGCAACAATAAGACCAAACAGAGAGCTTAAGGTTAGCCAGCGAGTGTTCCACATTTTTCGATAAAGAAATCGCAGCATTGGCATAGGTTATTTCCCCACCACTTTTTGCCCGGGCGTCAGCCCCTTAACGATTTCCACGTCGGTGGAGGTTTGTTGACCGATCTCAACGTCCACTTCCTTCTTATTCCCCTGATCGTCTATAACCTGTACATAGTTGCGGCCTGAATAGGAACGCAGAGCTGCTGCCGGGATTGTAACGGCATTCAACTTGCGTTGGGTAATAACCGACACGCTTAAAGGGGTACCCCGCTGCAATCCTTCCGGAAAAGCATCTAATTGGACTAAAGTATATTTGTCAACCGTATCCGGTTGTCTCTGCTGTCCCGTTCCGCCTGCTCCAGTACCACCACCCGGCCTGTTAGGATCGGTTGGGGCTTTCGGGTTAGGCAATTGCAGCACCTTGCCCTTATGTTGACCGGCAGCGTTAATCTCTACTGTTACTTCCATGCCTACCGCGATTTTCTTAAGATCATCCGCGCTCAGCTCAGCAGCAACCGTTAATTGAGTCAAATCTGAGACGACAGCCACTTCATCATAGGCAGTGACAGTGTCACCCTTCTTGATGTAGATGGCCACCGCAATTCCGGTGAATGGCGCAAGCAGCTTTGATTTTCCGATTGATTCCTCCAGCTTCACAAGCTCCTCACGCTTCAGCTCGAAGTCAATCTTAGCCTGTTCCATCTGTTCAGCTGTTTTGTCAGTGCTTTGTCTTAACAGCTCTATCATCTTCAGCTCTTCGCTGCGTGTTTGCAGTTTCTTCTGTCTAAGCTGGCTTTCCAGATCGCTCACATCCACTTCAGCTAGAACCTGGCCTGCTGTGACAGGATCTCCGGACTTCACATATACTTCCTTGATCCGCTTATTGCTCTCTGTGAAAAACAAGGATTCCTCCTTGGTAGCCATGAGTTTGCCTATACCGCGCACTTTCGTCTCCAAAGTTTCGGTCTTCACCACATACTCCGGTTTCTTGGACAGCTTTGGCGCGTTAATTACCGGTAAGGTTTCTTCCTCTTCCTCCTTGGGTAATAAGGAGCAGCCGGCTGTTAAAAATAAACTGAAACATAAAATAAGTACGGTACCACGTTTGAATGCTCGTTTGCGATTATGTATGTATGAATCTTCCGTCCACCATCTCGTAAACATGGTCGGCAACCTCCAGAATTGTAGGATCATGAGTAGTCATGCAAATCGTAACCTGCTCGGTCTGAATAATATCCTGGAACACGCTCATTACTTGCGCGCCCATCTGGGAATCCAGCTCTGCTGTAGGCTCATCCGCTAGCAATAAGGCAGGTCGATGCGCAATCGCCTTGGCAATCGCTACACGCTGTTGTTCCCCTCCGGATAGCTCGAAAGGCCGATGATGCATCCGCTTGCTAAGACCGACCAGCTCCAGACAATGCCTAACCCTTTCTTTCCATTGAGATCTGGGTGTTCCTGCCATCCTTAGCGACAGTTCTACATTCTCCCAGGCAGATAAAAGCGGCATAAGCGCAAAGGATTGGAAGATGAAACCAAACTGCTTGCGCCTGATTTCTGTCCGTTTATCGTCACTTAATTCATGGAAAGGACAGTTCTGGAAAAAAACTTCTCCTTTATTCGGCTGATCGAGCCCGCCAATTATATTCAATAGAGTCGTCTTGCCCGACCCGGATCGTCCGCGCAGCATAATCAGCTTGCTCTGCATAAGCTCCATCTCAATGCCTTTTAGAACATGCAGGGTCCTTCCCCCTGTCTGAAAGGAACGTTCAACTCCTCGCACAATAACTAACGGTTCCAAAGTTCGAACAGCTTCCTGTGTTGTTGCAACGGAGGAGAGATTATGCTCTGGTTTATGCTCCTGTTCCGTCGTCTCTGGTATTTTTCGACGCTGCAGCCACCCCATCTTTTTTTGTTCTCCTCTCAATATTGTAATATTATTCTAATTATAGACGATGCAAAGTGGGGAAATGTTACAAAACGTTTTAAAAAAATTCTTGCTTGTCTCCCATTGTAGTTAAAAGTTGTTAAGGCGGATGTAAAGATATCTTAAGTTTTTCTTAAATAAGGACAGAATCGTGGAAGGAACTAATCCCTAGTCAAATACTATGTTTTGTAGTAAAATGAGGATATCTTACGTCATACAAGCAAAAGGAGGGTAATGAGATGAACAAAAAAGTATGGATATTCGGCTTAGTCGTAGCCATCGCCATTATCGCCTCCGCCATCAGTGAAAGAATCAGCACCAATGCTCAAGTCACATCGGAGTATAAGCCGGTCCCATTAATGAAATTTGACGGCGCAAGTGTACATTATTTTGACAACGTGGCTGTGTGCCATTAATAAAAGCCTATAGAAGATGCCGACGTGGAGCTGACTGCCCATGGTGCGCATCTTTTTTTATTTCGATCTGCCTGTTTACTCAGCACCCAATAGGGTTAATAAGAAGGAAATGAATCAGGGAGGGAAACACTTAATGAATCCATTTGAGAAGAATCGTCGCGATACCAAACAAAAGGGCAATAGAGATCATCCAGAGCAATATCCGACTGATGAAGACAGCTTATTTGATACATTCATAAGTCAGCGTACCGTCGATTCGATTCCAGTAGAAGATCAGACTATTGACCAGCAGGACGAGAAAAAAAGAGATGGCAGTTCAAAAAACAGCTCCTCCAGCGAGAAAAAATATAAACCCGAATCCTGATATCTTAACAGAAATAAAGTAGATTCATAGATAATAGGATAAAAGACGTATATAATCTCCCGGCCGCGGACATACTTTATATCAATAGGGTATAGATTCGGACGGAGGATTCGATAATGGAGAACAATCGTGGATTTGCAATAGGTTTATTCAATGGGATTGCATTAGCACTTCCGTTATGGGGCATCATATTGTCCGTTGTGTCATTGATCATAAATCATTAATAGGAACGCTCGTTCGTTTATAATACAAAAAGGAGCCTTGTAACTCTTACGCAGCAAAACATGCTGTTAAGAGTCAAGGCTCCTTTATTGTCTGCTAGCTATGAAGGATCAGTTAACGCCAAATGTTGTAGGACTTGTTCTCCATGATTGCAGAAGGGCTACATCTTCTTGCGCAATCCGACCAAGCTTAACCGCAACATCAATTAGTGACGTGTAGTTGGACAAAGAATCATACTTGAAGCCCGCCTCTTCAAAGCCTTTGGCTGATGCCTCGAACTGATAGCTGAATATGGCAAGCACGCCTAATACTTCTGCTCCGGCATTGCGCACGGCATTCGAAGCTTTGATTGAGCTTCCTCCTGTTGAGAACAGATCCTCAATCATAACAACCTTCTGACCAGGCCTAATCACACCTTCAATTACGTTTTCTTTGCCATGTCCCTTTGCTTTGTCACGTACATAGATCATGGGAAGATTGAGCTTCTGCGCCACAAAAGCTCCATGTGGAATTCCGCCAGTGGCGATGCCTGCAATAACTTCAGCATCTGGAAACTGATCGCGGATCATCTCCGAGAATCCAAGGGCAATCAGATCGCGAATATGCGGATAAGAAATAGTCAGCCTGTTATCACAATAGATCGGGGATTTGATTCCTGATGTCCATGTAAACGGCTCCTTCGGTCTCAGCGCGACAGCCCCAATCTCAAGTAAAGCTTCAGCAATTTGCTCGGATAAGTAACGAATTGTCATATTAGGTTAAGTCTCCTTCCTGGGATAGAGAAGCTATAATATCCTCCAACGCTTGGCGCGGGTCGGGGGAGGCCGTGATGGGCCGGCCGATAACAATGTAGTCGGTGCCTTGGGCGAATGCTTCCCGCGGCGTCATAACGCGGGATTGGTCGCCCAATGCGGCGCCGGCCGGGCGGATGCCCGGTGTCACCGTCACGAAGGAAGTGCCGCAGCGTGCTTTGACGCCAGGCACCTCCAAGGGCGACGCCACGACGCCGTCAAGGCCCGCAGCGCGGGCTAGCGACGCGTAGCGGAGCACGGCATCTTCGACGGGACCGTCGATGCCGATCTCGTCGTTCAGCACCGCGCGGCTCGTGCTGGTCAACTGGGTGACGCCGATAATAATCGGCTTCTGACTGCCTGCAGGGAGGCTGGCGAACGCCGCCTCCGCGCCTTCACGCGCGGCTTGCATCATCGCCAGTCCGCCGCCTGCGTGAACGTTGAACATGTCCACGCCAAGCCGCGTCACACTGGCTGATCCCCCCTTCACTGTGTTGGGGATATCATGCAGCTTCAAATCAAGAAACACCTTGTAGCCTTGCTCCTTCAATCGCAGTACGAATTGCGGACCAGCCGCATAAAACAGCTCCATGCCTACCTTCATATAACAAGGAATGCCTTCTAGCTGCTTGATCAGCTTCTCTGCATCGTTCCCATTCGGATAATCAAGGGCAACCATTATACGTTCAACCAGCTTGGCCCTATTCCCTGCACCTGAGCCTGCAGCAAGCTCATCCCCGCTGTAAAACCCATTGTCCGCCATCATCATCGGTAACATCCCCCCTTATGTAATGAATGCGCCACTCGAATGATGAATTCGGTGGCGCAATTCGCTTATTTCAATTGTGCAACAGGCATTGCGCGCGAGGAGAAATTAATCGTATTCAGAACATGCAGCAATGCGCGAACCGTGTCCAGTGAAGTCATACAGACAACGCCATTCTCAACCGCTTCACGGCGAATACGGAAGCCGTCACGTTCCGGTTTCTTGCCCTTTGTTAAGGTGTTTACTACGAAATGAGCTTCGCCGTTACGAATCAGGTCAAGAATATTCGGCGAGCCTTCGCTAAGCTTGTTGACAGTCGTTACACGCAGACCCGCTTTTTCAAGCGCAACCGCTGTACCACCTGTGGCCACAATTTTATAACCCAGCTCATAGAAGCCTTTTAAGATTTCAATCGCTTCTTCTTTATCTTTATCCGCTACAGTTGCAATGATTGCGCCTGTTGGCGGTATTTTCATCCCGGAACCAATAAATCCTTTGTACAGAGCCTTGGCAAAATTGCGATCACGGCCCATGACTTCACCTGTCGATTTCATCTCAGGTCCGAGCGTTGTGTCTACTCGGCGCAGCTTCGCGAAGGAGAACACAGGAACTTTGACCGACACATTGTCGTCTTCCGGCCACAAGCCTGTTTCATAGCCCATAGCCGCCAGCTTTTCTCCCAGAATTACACGGGTAGCTACGTTTGCCATCGGAATATTCGTAACCTTGCTGAGGAAAGGAACGGTCCGCGAGGAGCGCGGGTTCACTTCTATGACGTACACCTGCTCCTTGTAAATAACGAACTGGATGTTCACCAGCCCAACCACATTAAGCGCCTTGGAAATCTTGATGGTGATATCGACAATTTGCTGTTTGATTTCTTCGGACACGGTTTGCGGTGGATATACCGAGATTGAATCTCCCGAGTGAACTCCTGCACGCTCTACATGCTCCATAATTCCCGGGATTAGAACGGTTTCCTGATCGCAGATCGCGTCAACTTCCAGCTCCTTGCCCAACATATAACGGTCGATCAGAACCGGATGCTCTGGGTTAATCTTAACCGCGTACTCCATGTAACTCAGAAGCTCTTGATCGGAATATACGATTTCCATAGCACGGCCACCCAGTACATATGAAGGGCGGACAAGAACCGGATAACCGAATTGGGAGGCTACTCCTACTGCTTGATCCACCGATGTAACGGTTCCACCCGGAGGTTGTGCCACATTCAGTTGTGTAAGCAGTGCTTCGAATTTTTTGCGGTCCTCGGCTGCATCGATGCTCTCCAGGCTGCTGCCCAGAATGCGCACTCCAGCACGGGTTAACGGAGCGGCAAGATTGATCGCGGTTTGGCCGCCGAATTGCACGATAACCCCAAGCGGCTTCTCACGCTCGATAATGTTCATAACATCTTCGAAAAATAATGGCTCAAAGTACAAGCGGTCTGATGTGCTGAAATCCGTTGATACTGTTTCGGGATTGTTGTTGACGATAATGGCTTCATAGCCGGCAGCCTGGATAGCCCACACAGCATGAACGGTTGAGTAATCGAACTCGATGCCTTGTCCAATTCGAATCGGACCTGACCCAAGCACCATGACCTTCTCCTTCGTCGTCTCCAGCACTTCGTCTTCCTGTTCATAGGTTGAATAATAGTAAGGTGTTGTCGCTTCGAACTCGGCAGCGCAAGTATCGACCATCTTGTAAACCGGTCTCATATTGACATCCAGTCGGTGTGCACGGATATCCGCTTCCTTGATAAAGGTAGTTAAGCCCGCTTCCGCACGCACTTCAGCAATCGCGCGGTCTGTGAACCCTTTACGCTTGGCTTCAAGCAATAAAGCATCGGACAGCTCCTGCTGCTGAAGTTCAGTTTCGAACCGAATCATGCCTTCCAGCTTGTTCAGGAACCACCAGTCGATTTTCGACAAATCCTGGATTTGCTGCAGCGTATATCCACGACGATAAGCTTCCGCAATCAGGAAAAGTCGCTCGTCATCCGGTTTGGCAATACGAGTCTCCAAGGTGTCGGCATCCAACAGATCTGTACCCTTCAGATACAGACGGTGAACTCCAATTTCCAGGGAACGAATCGCTTTATGAATGGACTCCTCGAATGTACGGCCGATCGCCATAACCTCGCCAGTCGCCTTCATTTGCGTGCCTAATTTACGGTTGGCGCTTGTGAACTTGTCGAACGGCCAACGCGGGATTTTGGATACGATATAATCAAGTGTCGGCTCGAAGCAAGCATAGGTTTGGCCGGTTACCGGGTTGATAATTTCATCCAATGTATATCCAATCGCAATCTTGGCTGCCATCTTGGCAATCGGATAACCCGTCGCTTTGGAAGCCAGCGCAGAAGAACGGCTTACACGCGGATTTACTTCGATGACATAGTACTGGAAGCTATGTGGATCAAGCGCGAACTGTACATTACAGCCGCCTTCGATGTTCAAGGCACGAATGATTTTGAGTGATGCCGAACGAAGCATTTGGTACTCGCGATCTGATAACGTTTGGCTTGGAGCCACTACGATACTGTCACCAGTGTGCACACCAACCGGGTCGAAGTTCTCCATGTTGCAAACTACGATACAGTTATCGTTAGCATCACGCATAACCTCGTATTCAACTTCCTTCATGCCGGCAATGCTGCGCTCAACCAGACATTGACCGATCGGACTATAGCGAAGTCCAGAGGAAACCGTCTCAAGCAGCTCTTCCTCGCTATTGCATATCCCGCCGCCCGTTCCGCCAAGCGTGTAAGCAGGACGTACGATGATTGGATAGCCAATTTCGTTAGCAAAATCTACGGCTTGCGGTACAGTCGTTACGATAACACTTGCAGGGACCGGCTGCTCCAGCTCATTCATCAAATTCCGGAAAAGATCACGATCCTCGGCTTTCTCAATGGCAGTCAACTGGGTACCGAGCAGCTTGACATTCTCACGCTCCAGAACACCAGCGCGAGCCAGCTCCACTGCCATGTTCAGCCCTGTTTGGCCTCCCAGCGTCGGAAGCAAGCCATCCGGCTTCTCTTGGCGAATAATCTGGGATACGAAATCAAGTGTAATCGGCTCAATATATACTTTATGCGCCATATTCGTATCCGTCATGATCGTAGCCGGGTTGCTGTTGATCAGAACAACCTCCATGCATTCTTCCTTCAAGGCTTGGCAGGCTTGCGTTCCTGCATAGTCGAACTCTGCGGCTTGCCCGATTACGATCGGACCGGAACCAATCACTAATATTTTTTTGAGTGTTTTATTTTTTGGCATATGCTAGTTCCCCTTTCACAGCAGGTGACTTACGGTCAGGTCTTGCTGCGATGAATTCAGCTTGCCGAGGCAAGCCAGGGCGATCCTTCTTGAACTTGCTGATCATCGCTACGAAATCGTCGAACAGGTAGCTGGAATCGAATGGTCCCGGTGCTGCCTCTGGATGGTTTTGAACCGAGAAAGCGGCATGGGTGGCATGCTTCAAGCCCTCGTTGGATTTATCATTGTTGTTTATATGCTTTACGATCAATTCCGTACCCGCAATCGACTCTTCCTTAACAGC
>JARBUQ010000115.1 GCA_029239545.1 Paenibacillus sp. | reverse complement strand
CTGCTCCATCCTCAGCCGATACATCTTCAACCTCACAGCCGCTGCGCAAGCTCAGCTTCAAGGAGCAGAAGGAATGGGAAGGTATCGAGCAACATATTGCGGATCTGGAACAACGATTAGACAATGTGAAACAACAGATCTCCAATGCGGGAAGCCAATACGACGCTGTTCGTGAATTATTCGAGGAAGAGCAGAAGCTGAATGAACAGCTTGAGCTTACGATGGAGCGCTGGGGTGTATTGGCCGAGATGGTTGAGCAGATTGAGCGAAATCGCGGGCAGTAAAATAGGTTAAGGCTAGCAAAGAAGGCCTCGCTCCATAATTGGGAGCAAGGCCTCTTTGTTGACACCATAACACTTGCAGTCATCAGCGATACTCTCGCGGAATGCGGCGAGCAACACCAGTATGGATGGCTGCTTCTACAACACGAGCTCTAATTAGCTTGGAGATTTGATCGTTGAACACACTCGGAATTATATATAGCTTGTTGCGTTCTTCATCGGATATAACAGAGGCAATCGCTTCAGCGGCTGCGAGCTTCATTTCTTCGTTGATGATCGTGGCTCTGCAATCCAGCGCCCCGCGGAACATACCTGGAAAACACAATACATTATTGATTTGGTTGGGGTAGTCGGAGCGTCCTGTAGCGACAACACCTACAATATCCTCGATTTCTTCCGGACTAATCTCGGGAGAAGGATTAGCCATCGCAAACACGATAGGACGGGGAGCCATGGCTGCTACGTCCTGACGCTTGAGCAACCCTCCGGCAGATAAACCGATGAAAACATCTGCACCCTTGAGCACTTCCTGCAGGGAACCCGATTCGAGGTTAGGATTCGTGTTCTCGGCATACCAGTTCCACATCGGATTCGAGTATGCTTGTCCACGAACAAGAGCGCCCTCTCGATCGACTCCAATGAGCTCCTTGACGCCAGCCGCGAGCAGTATTTTACTGCATGCAATACCCGCAGCACCGATACCGCACACGACAACTCGAATATCGTTTAATGATTTGTTCACTACTTTCAACGCGCTAATCAGTCCAGCATATAAAACTACAGCCGTTCCATGCTGGTCATCGTGGAAGACTGGAATATCAAGCTCAGCCTTCAGCCTTTCTTCAATCTCAAAGCATCTGGGTGATGAAATATCCTCTAGGTTAATGCCCCCGAAAGCTGGAGCAATGGCTTTTATCGTTCGAATAATTTCTTCTGTATCCTGAGTGTCAAGGCAGATCGGGAAAGCATCCACGTCTGCAAGCTGCTTGAACAGCATCGCTTTACCTTCCATTACAGGCATGGCGGCATAGGGGCCAATATTGCCTAGTCCTAACACGGCGCTTCCATCAGAAACTACGGCTACAGTGTTCCGCTTGATAGTTAATGTGAACGCTTTGCGCTGGTCTTCATGGATAGCCATACATACGCGAGCAACGTCAGGGGTGTACACACGGGATAAGTCATCCCGGTTCTGGATCGGCACCTTCAGCTTAGTTTCGATTTTCCCTCCGAGGTGCATGAGGAAGGTCCGGTCGGAGATGTTGACCAAGGTGACGCCTGCAATCGCTTTGACTCGGTCGACAATAGCTTGAATATGCGCCGAATCGGTTACGGTTACGGTTAAGTCTCGAATGGTTTGATCATGTTTGGTCTGAATAACGTCGATCGCTACCAAGTCGCCACCTTGTTCGATTATAACAGTAACGATTTCACTAAACTTTACTTGATCGGTATGTATTTCCAGACGTAGAATAATACTTTTACCTGTTGTCAGTGATTTGCTTCCACTTTCCATAGCGGCCCCTCCTTGTTCAAAATGTCCTACTAGCCTAGTTTAAACTAATATTATGTTCATTGAAAGCTCATTGCTTTAAACCAATTGTTCAAATCGGAATGCTGCAGCTAGGAACGTTGAGTGTTTTATGATAAAATATAATAATGTGTGAAATTCCTTTAAATGAACGGAAGGCGGGTTATGAATGATCTCAACAAGCAACGTCACTCTTCGCTATGGGAAGCGTGCTCTATTCGAAGATGTTAACATTAAATTTACTCCAGGCAACTGCTATGGTCTAATTGGAGCTAACGGAGCCGGCAAATCTACTTTTCTAAAAATTCTCTCCGGCGAAATTGAACCAAACAGCGGGGAAGTTCATATTACTCCGGGCGAACGTATGGCCGTACTGAACCAGAATCACTACGAATTTGATGAATTCGAAGTGTTGAAGACTGTTATGATGGGTCATAAGAAGTTATTCTCTATTATGGAAGAGAAGGATGCTTTATATGCAAAGGCAGATTTCTCAGAGGATGACGGAATGCGTGCCGCTGAGCTGGAGGGCGAATTTCAGGACCTGGACGGCTGGCAGGCGGAGTCTGATGCTGCAGAGCTATTAATCGGGCTTGGTATCGGCACTGATCTGCATGACAAGAAAATGAAGGAGCTCGACGGTAACGAGAAGGTTCGTATTCTCTTGGCGCAAGCCTTGTTCGGGAATCCGCAAAACCTGCTGCTCGATGAGCCGACGAACCACTTGAATCTGGAATCGATCAATTGGTTGGAAAATTTTCTGGCCAAATTCGAAGGCACCGTTATTGTAGTATCCCATGACCGTCACTTCTTGAACCAAGTGTGTACGGCGATTGCGGACATTGACTTTGGCAAAATTCAGATGTACGTGGGCAACTACGACTTCTGGTATGAATCCAGCCAGCTTGCTGTGAAGCTTTCACGGGATGCCAATAAGAAGACAGAGGAGAAGCGTAAAGAGCTGGAAGCCTTTATTGCCCGCTTTAGCGCGAATGCCTCCAAGTCCAAGCAGGCCACTTCCCGTAAGAAGCAGCTGGAGAAGCTGACACTTGAAGATATTCGTCCTTCCAATCGGAAGTATCCTTTCATTAATTTCAAGCCGGATCGCGAAGCAGGCAAAAACATTTTGTCGATTGACCGGATCAGCAAGTCGAATGAAGGCGAATTGGTGTTGAACGATATCAGCCTTGTAGTGAACAAGGGAGACAAAATTGCTTTGGTCGGACCGAATGGAACAGCCAAAACATTGCTATTCCAAATTATCACAGGTGAAACAACAGCAGATAGCGGACAGTACGAGTGGGGAGTAACAACTACTCATGCCTACTTCCCTAAAGACAATTCCTCCTACTTCGAGGGTGTGGAGTCGAATCTGGTTGACTGGCTGCGTCAATATTCCAAAGATCAGGATGAGACCTTTATCCGCGGATTCCTGGGACGTATGTTATTCTCAGGCGAAGAGTCCCAGAAGAAAGCATCGGTATTGTCAGGAGGAGAGAAAGTTCGTTGTATGCTCTCCAAAATGATGCTTACCGGCGCCAACGTATTGCTGCTTGATGAGCCTACGAACCACTTGGACTTGGAGTCGATTACAGCGCTTAATAATGGCTTGATTGATACTGATGTTTCCATGCTGTTCGTCTCTCATGACCATCAGTTCATTCAGACAATTGCCAACCGAATTATTGAGATTACGCCAAAAGGCTTGATTGATCGTATGACCACATATGATGAGTACCTGGAAAATCCGGAAGTGAAACGCCTGCGCGAAACCATGTACGCTTAATCTACTTCCAATCATTCACTCGCAGGGGAGCCTTAAAGCTCTCCTGTTTGTTTTATGGATTGGCTTTTTCTTTTGCGCTTACCTTTGGTATAATTTATGCAGAATTCATTCTTGCTTGGGAGGGCCGCGCCAATGTTTGATCCCACAATATTCGAAAACCTGAAGGTTGTCATGGAAGGAGCGGTTTATGACCTGGATTTGGAAGGTCTTGTCCTTGTTGTTGGCCGTCACGATCTGGTCGATCTGGCAGACATGTCCCGATCCTTTGTCATCCGCTTCCGATTGAAGGATGGCCATTGCACAGGAGAACTGCGGCTGTCAGCCGCGTTATCTGATTTGGCGGGTGAGAAGCTGGAATGGAAGAATGCTTATCCAGGCTGCTCATTAGAGCTGCGCTTCCAACTGGAGATGAGGGAAACGAGCCTTGCTTGCCGCACCATCCAACGGGAATTGGAGGGTCTATGGGATAGACGTCCGGAGATTACTCAAACCCTCTCTTTCACATATAGTCCGGAAGGAGACTCGGCTCCCATGTACGTGAATGAAATTCGCTGCACATTTAATCGCAAAATCGATGAAGGGCACTGGAGTGATTTTCCGGAGCTGCTGGATATTATGGTGGATTCATTAGAGGTTCTTGAGCCGCATCACGCCACAGGTGAGACCGGATGATAGAGCTTACGGAACGTCAGCTGTTGGATCATTTGAAT
The DNA here is from genome assembly GCA_029239545.1 of Paenibacillus sp. Lineage (GTDB taxonomy): Bacteria > Bacillota > Bacilli > Paenibacillales > NBRC-103111 > Paenibacillus_AA. Next base: position 5,518 of record JARBUQ010000115.1, on the reverse strand, counting down.
CATAACTCTCAAGGTGGGCAAGCGGAGTCCAGTTTGCCTGAACTTATTTATTTGTTTATTTATACGCCTTTTTGCGGAACTTGTGGAGCTGCTCGTAAAATGCTGGACATCTTGCAGCAGATGCGGCCTGAACTGCCTTTGTATGCGGTGAATGTGAATTTTTTGCCGCAGCTGGTCCAGGCTTGGGAGATTACGAGTGTTCCATGCTTGATGAAGCTCCATGGTGGTCAGTCTGACGATCGGCTTTATGCAATGCAATCTATAGACAATCTATATCGATTTCTTGTACAGGAACAAACCAAGCAATGAAGGAGGCTTTTACATGTCTGACAAAACATTATTACCTGTAGGATCATTTGTGCTTGTTGAATACAAAACAGGGCAATACATTGGTGAACTTATTGAATGGGCGCCCCCTAGAGGGCTTGTGCAAATAGCTTCAGTAGTCAAACACCCCGAGCAAGGAGATCTGCATAATCCGATGGAAACAGAAGTAGCCATGTTCCACCAACGAAGGGCTCTTTCCTATCGGGAGAAAACGTGGATTCCTGCACAATCGATCCATCCCTACCGTGGAGCAGTACCCAAATATTCGGAATCGCTTAGACAAGCTATTGAAGCGGAGATTCGTTTACTCCAGCGTACACAGAAATGGGCTGAGAGATCATTAGTAGAATTAGTAACCCTGCAAAGCGAATATTTCCCTAAATAACCTCGGAGGCCCCAAAGACTGCGTAATTGAATTGGCTGCGAAAACGACCGATGAGTACACAAAGGAGGCAAGCCATGACACAGTCGTGGACCACGATGCGGCAAGTAGCTCAAGATATGATTCAGGAACGAATTGAAACGATAAAACCGCTTAGTGGGGACGCCAATGAACTATATGAGATTGTGAAGGATAAGGACACTGGTGAGCATTATCTGCATTATGCCTATAAGCACCTTCATGTGAGCGATGGCTCGGAAGAGAATTTCCACCAGCTGCTTCCTCTGGACAGCGATGATGTGCTGGGGATTATGTTCAGTAATCAAGGGTATAGCTATCCCGAGCATTGGAAAATTGCATTTCTTCGCAACGGACCGGATCAGACCTATGTTTGGTTCGACCCAAGCGATATTCATGAGGAAGACGACAAGGAGCGCAAAGCTGCTGAAATGGTTGAGATGCTTCGCCAGTTCAAGGCTGCGGGTCAAACGGATCTGGAATCGGTAAAAAAACTGCTCGATCAAATCGATAAGAAATTGAATGACGGAGAAGTTTAAAAAAAGATGAAAAAACGCGCAAGCCCCTCTTGAGGGACTTGCGTTATTGGCGTGGTTCTTTATTGCTCAAGAGTTACAACAGAGCTGTTGCGGGATGAGAGCACCCCTTTTGGATAATAAACCCGCAGCTGACGAACTACGAAGGCTGCTACTAAAGCTTTGGCTAGATCACCAGGCAGGAAAGGGTAACAACCTAAAGCAAGTGCTTTCTGGAATGGTATTTGAGCAGCATGAGACAGCCAAGGAACCCCTGATACGTATAATAACAATGACCCGAATACTTCCAAAACGAGAAACATCAGGATGAAAGAACCCCAGCTGTTCCCTTTAATTCTGGAAAAGAAGAATCCGATGAAAAGCGCTGCAAAAGGGTATGCCCAAACAAATCCCCCACTAGTCCCTAATAGTAAGCTGGCTCCCCCGGTTCCATGAATTAACGGTAAGCCAAGAGCAGAGAGAACAATAACAGTTCCAATACTTAGGAAGCCATACCTGGCACCGAGCAGAGCTCCGGCGAGCATAATGGCAAAGTTGGCCAGGCTGATCGGTACAGGTGTAAAGCCGAGAGGGATGTTCACAAAGCTGAAGGCGACAAGCAGGGCCCCGAACAAAGCGCTGTATGTAATGCCTCTTACGTTCCAAAACGATGAATGAATCATTTGCCATGTCTCCTTTTATTTGTTAACCTAGTTTTATGTATTGTGGTTAACAATTCGCATTGTAGCATAATAATTCTTGACTGACTAGAGGGAGATTCGATGGATTTACAAGCTTACAGGCTGGAGCGGATCTCAATTGCCTTTTCCAGTCATAACCAATTAGTAAAAGCTCTGGATAACATTTCTCTGGAAATAGTTCGTGGAGAGTGGCTGACTCTAGCAGGCAGGAATGGCAGCGGTAAAAGTACCCTAGCCAAGGTATTGGCTGGAATAGTGCCGCTGTCTGCCGGGAGCATCAGATTGGGTTGGATGGCACATGCAACTACACGGATGGTCATGCAAAACCCGGAATCCCAATTGATTGGGCAAACGGTGGAGGAGGATTTGTTATTCACCCTCGAGCTGTCGGCAGCCCCGATCGAAGATTGGGAATCTGTACTTAATCATGCTCTGGAGATGGTTGGCCTGCGTGAACAACGATCACAGGCGGTAACACAGTTATCGGGTGGCCAGAAGCAGCTGTTAGCCATAGCGGGATGTGTGATAGCAGGAGCCGATTGCATCGTATTCGACGAGGCTGCTTCTATGCTTGACCCGTTGGCCAGAGGCAATCTACTGCAGGCTGCCAAACGGCTGCATGACCAGGGAGTAACGATTGTATGGGTGACCCACGCGATGGAAGAGCTCGTATGGACGGATCATCTGGTAGCTTTGGACAAAGGTTGTATAACCTATGACGGGGATGTGAGGAGCTTTCTGTATGGAACTGACAAAAGGGATGAGAATGAACAATCCATATGTGAGCAGTTAGGGTTTTCTCTCCCATTTGCTGTAGAAGCCGCACGTGAGCTGATGGGGCAGGGAATCGTGCTTGCGGAGCTGCCGCTCACTTGCGAAGAGCTTTTCAAGCAGCTGGAGGTGAAGCTCTAAGTGAGTAGGAAACGACTCGTTCTTAATAATGTGAGTGTATATGGTGAAAAACAAGCTCAAGGTCAGCATCATCAAAAAAGCGAGGTCCATGCGGGATATACTCGGAACAGACTGGATTCCGTCACTTGTACGATTGAAGCAGGAAAGCTCACGCTATTAATGGGTTCCAATGGCTCAGGCAAATCGACCTTGCTGGATGTATTAGGGGGGCTCATCCATCCGGATGAAGGCACTGTTGTAAGCGATACAGGCTCACCTGCCGGAATGGTGTTTCAGTTTCCCGAGCAGCAATTATTCGCTCGAACTGTGCAGGGGGAGTTCGACTATTCACTGCGTCCCTTACGTTACTCCAAGCAAGCTGCTGCGGAACATACCAGGGTGGCGCTGCAGGAGGTTGGCTTGTCGGGGGAGGCTCTCGCCCTCCACCCATTCACGCTGAGCGGCGGACAGCAGCGCCGCATAGCGATTGCGACGACGCTTGCAGCTGCACCTTCGTGGCTGCTGCTTGACGAAGCGTCCGCAGGGCTAGACGCGGAGGGCATTCGCCGCTTTGCGCAGCAATTGCGGCGCTGGGCGCGGGAGGAAGGTCGCGGAATCGTGCTGGCTACGCACGATCTGGCGACCTTCCTCCCGCTGGCGGACGAGGTGCTCATCCTCGTCCAGGGGCGTCTCGCGGCGGCCATGAGCCGCGAGCAGCTTGCAGCTGCGCCTGCCGTGCTGCAGCAGGCAGGCCTTGCGCTGCCCGACAGCATGCGGGCAGCGGTGTGGCTGCAGTCGCGCCTTGGCGCGACTGAGGTGTTGCCCGGCGACGCAGGAGCCGGGGAGGCGCTGTCGCCGGCGCGCTTCGCGGCGGCGGTGAGCCGTGCGCTGCGCAGCCGCGAAGCGCACCAGGGCGGCGGCGCGGCGCACGCCGAAAGCGAGCTCGCCGCGGCAGCAGCGCTGCCCTTAGGCGCGGCTGCCGCGGCCGGAGTCGAGCCAGCACTTGCCGCAGGGCCAGCAAACCCACCGCCCTTTGTCTCAGCTGCGCCTGCCAAGCCGGCAGCTGATGCCCTAGCCGATCCAGTCCCTGCCAAGCCCACAGCTGATGCCCAATATGATCCAGTGTCTGTCAAGCCCACCGCAGATGCTTTAGCCGCCCCGGTCTCTGCGGAGCCCACAGCTGCATTAGACGCCCTGGTCGCTGCCCGGCCCATCGCAGCTACCCCGGCCGAGCCCGCTAAGCTCTCACAGGCTGCGGTCGTGGCTTCACCAGCCGAGCGCCCAGCCAAGCTGGATCCAAGAGCGGTCTGGCTGTTCTGCACAGTGGTATCTCTGGGCATACTTTTGCAGCAAAGCGTGCTTGGCTTGTTGGTGTCCGCAATCATTACGGCCGCCTCCATAGCGTGGTCAACAGTAGCATTCAAAACGATATGGAGAGCGGTGCTGCCGTTCGTTTGGTTAACGAGCTTCACGGTACTGCTTTCCGGAATCCAGTTTATTGGCTTCTCGGTAGCTGAGGCTGCGGAGACGATGCGAGCTATGCTGAGATTTCTGTTTATGATGGCCATTGGCTTTTTGCTGCCGCTGCAGTACAGCCCTCTTGCATTGAAGAAATCATTAGAACAAAGCTTATCCAGACTGGCCCGTTGGAAAGTTCCAGTTGAAGCTTTGGCCCTGTATGTGTCCATGCTGATGCGCTTCGTTCCGCTCATTCGTGGAGAATGGTTAAGGTTTGCCCGTATTGCGCAAGCAAGGGGAAGGCGCAAATCCAAGCCTGGAACTGTCCATATCCGGGATTTGCCTGCCATCGCTATCCCTATGCTGCTTTCCTTGCTGCGAATGGCGGAGTTGACTGCTTCAGCGATGGAGATGCGAGGTTATCGAGAAGCGACGACACATGCCCAACACCAACCGTCCCTGCCGCCGCTAACTCGACGAGACTATTCCCATATGCTGCTAGGGGTCGTTTTCTTCCTATTGCTGCTTACTATTCGTATAATACAATTAGGATAGAGTAGACAAAAAAAGAGGAGTGGGTTATGGTGACGGTATTAGGCTTAGTGCGGCATGGAATAACGGATTGGAATATGGAAAGAAGAGCCCAGGGGCATTCGGATATTCCGCTTAACCTGGAAGGAAGAGCGCAGGCAGGTAAGCTTGCCAAACGGCTGCGTGAAGAAAGATGGGATGTGATTTATTCGAGTGACCTCGGTCGCGCGCGAGAAACAGCCCAAGCGATAGCCTCGTATAAAAACATTCCTGTATTAGAGGACCCTCTCTTAAGAGAAACTAATTTGGGTCAAATCGAAGGAATGACAGAGGAAGAAATTGTAGGGAAATGGGGAAAGAAATGGCGGGAGCTGGATCTCAAAATGGAGTCCAAAGAAGCACTCGGCCTTCGTGGAGTTTCGGCTTTGACCCGAATAGCGGAGCAGCATCCGGATCTCAACATTTTAGTTGTCAGCCATGGAGGTTTCATAGGCACCACATTGAAGCATTTGATTCCTCACGTCGATACTGTCGAGCTTCTCAACAATACATCACTGACCGTTCTAAAAAAACATGCACAAGGCTGGGACTGTGAACTCTACAATTGTACGAATCATCTCATCTAACGGGTTTACTCGGCTAGCACGGACTGTGAAGAGAGAGGAAGCCTGGGACACCCCTTACGGTGATCAGAT
>JARBUQ010000114.1 GCA_029239545.1 Paenibacillus sp. | reverse complement strand
TCCAATTCGTACCGCGTGCTGGGAGATGCGCTCAGTGCGAAAAATCTCGGGGAGGCGTGTGTGTTGACCAAAATTTATATTTTTCACAGAAAACAGCTGCTTTTTTTGCTTGGAATCGTATTATTGGCGGTTGCGGCCTGGCTCTATCTGGAGCGGGAGCAAATCCGTTCGGTGACGGGTCCGATGAACGGCGAGCGAGTCTTTCACCTGGTGACGGGAGAGTTCGAAGCCAAGCTGCCGGATGGTACAGAAATCGAAGCGTACAGGTGGGATCCGGGGACAATTGTGGTCAATAAAGGCGAAAAGGTCAAACTCGTCATTCGCGGCATAAGCGGGCTCAGCCATCCTTTTATCATTGAAGGCCTGAACGTCAAAGGGGAGGTCAAGCAGGGTAAAGAAACGGTGGTGACGTTCCGTGCGGAGACAGAGGGGATCTATCGAATCATTTGTCTGACTCATCCTGATTCGGACCATAACGGACCGATGATCGGATATATCGTTGTCGATTAAAGGAATGTCCTTCGTGTGCTCAGTAGCCTCTCTCCTCTTCCCTGCATAATGTGATAGGGAGAGGAAGTGTTCAGCACATGAAGCCTGCCAACGAGAAGCATAATGCTGCATTGCCCACACTCCGCAAGCTGAGACGGGCCTGCAATAACGAATTGTATCGTACCGTGAAGCGGATGAAGATATGGATTCCGCCCGCGCAGCTTGTAGAGGCCGAGGATTTGTATTTGAAGAAAGTCGTATTCAACCTCCAGTTTATTGTCGATAACGGCAGCAATCGCAAGCTATTATCGGACTGGTGGGAGGAGAATGTCTGCCCTGAAATAGCCGAGCTCTGGAATGTGGAACCGAAGCAGCTTTCTGCTTCGTTCCGCGAAGCATTCGGCGGGTAGTTTAGTTAGACACCGGCCAACACGCAGCAGTAAGAAGCTCCATCCCTAGAACGTTGCGGCTTGTATGCCAGTCGTTCGCAGGATGGAGCTTGTTTCTTGTATGGAGCCTAAACCCGCCAGCCTAACATTTCCCGTACTGCGCGCGCAGCTCCCGGCTCGGAGTGTCGCATTGCTTAAAGGCTACTTCTTGCTATCTCCAGAATTGGCCATGCGGGTAACGATGTGTATCCGGTGTTCTTTCCTGTGAAATCTTGAATGCGCCAACCGGCTTGTACTCGTAGGACTTCTCTTGAGCTCCGTATGCGGTTTCCTGTCTGCGCTTGATGCAATCAAGCAGCACCTGCTGCTTCAGGGACAAGTATTCCAGCGTATGAGGACCGAATTCCTGCTCAATCTCACCTGGACGGAACTCATAATACACCGTCCTCCGTAGAGGATTCCCGTCTCCAGCAGGCGAGCCGTGCAGCACTTGAATGTCGTGCAGAATGACATCACCGGGCTTCATCGGAACCGGAATGGCATCGTCTACAGAGAAGCCAGGCTGGATACACCGCGCACGGGCGGTTTCCTTGTCCCAGCGGTTGCTTCCAGGAATCACCCAGAGACAGGTTTGCAGATCCGCTTCATCCAGATAGAAGTCAACATTAAATATAGGACGCGGGTCCGTACAGCCCTCCGGCACCAACGCATCCCTATGCCAGGGAACAATAATCCCTTCATTGGGGGCTTTCAGAACCATGGAGTCCCACGTAGGAATCAGATTTGCTCCCTGCAGCTTCTCGACTGATCTAAGAATGAAAGGATGTCCCAGAAGAGCCTTCATCGGATCGCTTTTATCCAATACATATTCAATTCTATGCAGCAGCTGCTTGCCCGATTTTCCACCTTTGGCATATTGATAATCCTTGTCGCTTTGAACCTCGGCCATTCCGTACTCATACTGCTTCATCATCTCCGACTGGATAAGCGCCAGCTCTTCCCCGACAAGCACACTCTCAATTACCAGAAACCCGTTATCCAGGAAAAACTGGGCCTGCTCGTCTGTTATACAATCCTGCTCTTGCGCATTCACCCGAGGAATCGCTATCTTTGGAATCGCCATAGATCTGTTTCATCTCCTTCAGAGGGATACTTGATTAGTATTGCTACCCTCTATGTTACTGGCCAGGCGATAGATTGTATTTAACCAAAAACAATGATTAGGTTGCCAATATCACTCTTTATATTGAACCTCTTCCTTCTATAAGTTATGGTTAGAATAGGAGGCGATTCCGATGGAAGACTTGTATAGCCTTGAACCATTAACTGCCCTTAGCCAAATGAACAATCATTATTTCCCGCCTTATATTACACTGGCTCATGTATTCAACGCTCCTGAGCTATGGGGGATCAAGACCAGAACGCTAAGTCAGTATCAATTGCAATACGTGATCAAAGGGGTAGCGGAATACACAATCGAGAACCAGACCTTCCTCACCAGAAATGGCGATCTGATTTATCATTTGCCTCACAAGAAACATTCTGTACGTACCTTTCCTGGCGAGCCGTACTTGTGCATCTCGCTTGTGTTTCACTTCGGCCTGCAGCCTTTCCCGATTGCGCAATTCCTGGGCGAAAGCCGTTATATCGGCAATTTCACCGAGTTCCCACTCGAGATGAATCTGTCCAAGCTCGTTACGCTGCACCATCAACCCGACCCCCATTACGCATTGGCGTGTCAGTCTCTCCTGCTGCAAACGATCCATGACTTGTACCAGTGGCGCAACCAGTCCTCCCAAACACAGGGCCAGGAGAAAACGAAGGGCAAAGTAATCCTTCTTCGCAACCATATTCTCAAGCACTACGACCGGGACTTGGACCATAATGAGCTTGAGAAGGTTACGGGACTCAGCCGGAACTATATTATTGTGAAGTTTCGAGCTTTATACGGAATGACACCCTTCGAATACTTAACCTCGGTCCGTGTGAGCAAAGCCAAGGAGATGGTTATTCAGACGACCTTGTCTGTAACCGAAATCGCCCGTTTGGTCGGATATTCTGATGTGCATACCTTCGGCCGCATGTTCAAGAAAAAGACAGGGTCGAGTATAAGCCAGTTCTGCTCCTCTCTGGTGCAATAGCTGCTATGTTATCGAACTCGCAGCTCTGCAAATAAAGGTAGAAATGTTGAAGGATAGAGCTGCAATAACAGGTACAAAAAAACTCCAGGCTGATGGTTCCAGCTGGAGTTATGGTTGCTTCTCTGTTGCTAATTGGAAGATCTCATCAGAGGTATAGGTTCGAGTGCCTCTCTGCCTCATTCTGGCTTCGTGAAGCATAGCCTTCGCTACTGCTGCCGCAGCGACCGGCTTGTACTTGCCCAGCTTGCCTGCGAAGACGAACGATAGCCGCTTGGCCAAGCTCATTGAGATCCGTTCACCCAATCGAAACTCTTGGCGCTCTCCGAGCAGCAGGGAGGGTTGGAATATTCGGAGCGAGGGTAGAGACAATTGCTTCAGATCTTCCTCTACCTTGCCCTTCACTTGATTATAAAAAAATCTGGATCCGGAGTCCGCACCCAGCGCAGTTACGATCAGAAGCTGGGCTGCACCGTAACGTTGGGCTAACCGTCCCAATGTCATAGGGTATTCGTAGTCTACTCTCAAGAAATTGCTTTTGGTCTTGGCTTTGCGCATAGTTGTCCCCAGCGTGCAGAACAGGTCGGAGTTTCGAATTAGCTCCTCAGGCAGAGCATGCAGCTGTTCAAAATCAATTACTCTCTGTTCAAGCTTGGGATGGACCACGTCAAGCGAAGTTCGAACGACTGCCGTGATCTTCTCGTAGCCGCTATGTTGGAGCAGAAGCTGGAGCAGCTCATGTCCAATTAGACCTGAAGCCCCGACAATCAGTGCAGTTGAACCCATCTGTTCCACAACTCCCCAATCTTGATTGGACCGCCTGGCGCTATCGCTTATGTCATAGCAACGTGCTGATCCTCACTTCTCATTAGCCTTGCTCATCCGTCTCTTCAGGATGAACCGATTCATACTCCAGAGGCTCGGCTACAACATTATTACGTCCTCTATGCTTCGCTTTATAAAGCGCTTTATCCGCGCGTTCAATCATATCCTCAAGCACATTCGTCCCGAATACCCGGGTTTCACTATTCTGAGTTACCCCTATACTAACACTTAATTGAATCGATACCGTATCCTCTTCATACGGGGCGTTCTCCACCCAGGTACGAATTCGCTCAGCCAGCTCCTGACCGCGCATCAAATCGCAATTGGTCGCAAGAACAACGAATTCTTCTCCCCCGTATCGGGAGACTACATCGGAGGTCCGGACACAGCCCACAAGAACCTGGGCGATATGCTTTAACACACGGTCTCCAATCAGATGTCCGTATCTGTCATTGACCAGCTTGAAGAAATCGACATCGATCAACAACACACAGCAAGAAGCACCCGCTCTAAGAGAAGCCATCTGCATCTTGTTCCCTTCATTCATCAGGAACCTGCGATTGTATACCTCGGTAAGATGATCAATTACAGCTGACTCCTCCAGGAGGAGAACTGTAGACTGCAGCTTTTGGGACATTACGTTGAAGTTATAGGACAATTCCTTAAGCTCATCTGGAGAGTTGTCAATAATCTGGGGATCAATCTGGTAGCCGTAATGTCCTTCCCTAATCGATGTGGTCCCGTCAACCAAATCATTGATTAACACTTCCATCTTACGGGTCAGAACAATCGCTATGAAATAGCTGATCAGAAGAATGGCAAGTGTAATAATGACCATCACTATAATCATCGTGTAATAGGGTCTGTACACCTCTGCACTGTTCACTTCGGTCACAACGATCCATGCATGATCTTGGGTCCATGAGAATGCTCCGAATACACGTGTACCTGCCTCGTTCAAATAAGAAGAGGTTTCCTGTCGATTCTTCTGCGCTCGCTCGAAGGCAGTCGTTCCATATACCCGGCTAAGCCTGGGCAGGTCCATCTCCGAAGAAGATTGCGTAATTCGGACACCAATCTGATTCAAAATGTAGGTTTCCCCAGGCATGCCCGGCTGGAATTCAGACATCAGCGCATCAAGAGTACTGATGCCGACTGTACCGCTCATCACACCCGTTACTGTACCGGCCATATCGACAACAGGTGAAGCGAATATGATAACATATTTCCCCGAAAGCCGACTAATCATAATATCCGAAATGGAATTGCGATTCAGCATCGCTTCTATGAAATAATCCCTGTCCCCTATGCTCATGCCTACTGCACCCGTGCTGTTCCACTGAATGACACCTTTCGCATCCATATAGGATATAGCGTCAAATTCCTTATGAGTATGGACGAACTGATCGAATTCCACCTTCATACGCGCAAGATCGGCTCCAAGCTGACTGGAAACACCTGCCAAATAACGAATATCTGAAGCTCTCTCCGCTCTCCACCTGTCTACGAACAGGCTTTGCAGCTTTACGGTTTCCTGCAAGTGATCAGAGGTTTCCTGCTCCTTAATAATTTTCACCACAATAGATAAAGAGAGTACGATCAATAAGCTCATTATCAAGATGATGGTTCCCACCCAAAACCTGATTCGCCCTTTGAATGAAGAGATACGTAAAACATTGTAGAATGGACTCATGAGGCTTTTTCACCCTCTTTTTGCATCTCGGTTATTCTCAAGAATAGCCTTGCCCTGTTCTTCCAAGTCTATGATCCGGCAAGTGATGCAGAACGTGTAATCGATAAAGTAAATACTCTGGAGCCGGTTCGGGATTCAGGCTCAAAATAAGCGATCATCAGAGTAGGCTTTCTTTCTATCATATGCCCTGTTTCAAGGAAATGCTGCAGGTCGAAAGGAACGGTTTCAATAACGGCATGTTTATGCAGCTCTTTCTCACTCATTCCTAATTCTGCGAAGCCTTCGCCCTGAACAAGATCAGGTTGAGCGGCAATTCTACGCATCCAGTCCATCTGCTCGTTTTTGTCCATAGAGAATGTCCACCATGTCTTACGAGGCTTGTACTTATGATTCAAGAAATAATCAAGCTTCATCAAACCTTCGATGACGTCCATACCCGGAGTATCCCGATGCTGCAGGAACGCCTGAAGCCGAGTGAACAGATCCTCCAGCTGATGGCCGATTCTCTGCCAACCTTGGGTGTCCCAGAAATCTCCGAATTGCTGAAAGAAATCGAACGGGGAATCAAAATACTCGCGGATCAAGTACCCGACAGTATGGTCCAGACGATGCGCATTCCAATATTTCTCCAGCACATCCTCTACCCGCTTAATCCTTACAATGTCGGAAAAGGACAACAACCGATTTCCTAATATTTCATACGGCGCATGATCCATAAATACATATCCATATTTCTCAGCGTCTTTGCGCAGTCCTGTTCCCCGCAGCATCTTCAGAAATCCAAGCTGCAGCTCCTCAGGCTGAAGAGCGAAAACGTCATTAAACGTCTTGCGAAATGAATGATAATCTTCCTCAGGCAGGCCGGCAATCAGGTCCAGATGCTGATCGATCTTGCCGCTATTCTTCACCTTGCTTACTGTCCTGGTCAGCTTCGTGAAATTCTGCTTGCGCATGACAAGCTCATTCGTTGTATCATTCGTGGATTGTACCCCGATCTCGAAACGGAATATCCCTGGCGGCGCTTGCTCTGCCAAATAGTCCAGCACCTCCGGGCGCATGATATCTGCTGTAATCTCGAATTGAAACACACAGGAGCCCCCGTGGTTATCGATCAAAAATTTGAAAATTTCCATTGCATAGTCCCGCTTGATATTAAAGGTGCGATCTACGAACTTAATCAGCTTGGCCCCTGAGTCAATCAAATGAAGAAGATCCGCTTTCGTCCGCTCCAGATCAAAATAGCGCACGCCAACTTCAATGCTGGACAAACAGAACTGACAGCTGAACGGACAGCCGCGACTCGTCTCGAAATAAACAACACGTTTCCCGAGTGCTGCATGATCCTCTGGAAAACGATGCGGAGAAGGAATCTCATCCAGCGCAAGCTTGGGCCGTCCAGGGTTCAGAAAAACTTCCTCCCCTTTGCGATAAGCAATACCGAATATAAGGTGGGGTTTAGGCTTCACCTGCGGTGCTCCGCTTAATTCTCTCAGCAGATGAAGAAAAGTTTCCTCTCCTTCGCCCATCACAATATAATCCACCTCTGGAATGCGCTTCATCCAGTAATCGGTATCATAGGATACTTCAGGTCCACCAAGCATAATAACAAGCTCCGGCCTGATTTTCTTAAGCATCCTTACTACTTGTATCGTCTCTTCTATGTTCCAAATGTAGCAGGAAAACCCGATTACATCCGGATTTTTCTGATAAAGGTCGCTAACTATATTCATTACAGGGTCTTTAATCGTATATTCAGCCATTTCCACATCAAATTCATCACCGCAAAAGGATTTCAAATACCTTAGCGCCAAACAAGTGTGGATATATTTCGCATTTAAACTAGACACAACAACTTTCATATATATCCCTCTTTAATTAGAATGCTTGCAGTCGTCTTGCAATCTCATTCTACATGGAATTAGGCCTCATTACAAAACAAAACCAGCCCGACCCGTATGAGAACGGTTCAGACTGGTTCGCTTTATGAGAAAGAAACGAGAATTGGCAATGGAGGCTTACTCACCCTATTGTAGCAATAGAATCCGCTGCTGGAAGAGACTGGACCATATAAGGATCAACGAACGAAGGAATGAGCGGCTCAACCTTCACTTGCTCCATCTCTACCCATCTATTAGCTTGCTGCATCATCTGCTGCTCGACTTGCTCCTTGCGATATTCCAGCAGTTGATTGCCGCCCTCAGATTCGTCAATAATCCGTTTCAAGCGTTTACGTTCTTCCATCCATTTGGCGATTTGGTATAGAATCATCTCTACCACTCCTTCAGCATTTACAAGTGCTTTGTAAGCATCAGCTTAGTCTTCCTATAATTAGTATTATAAGTGCCTAACATGAAGGGAACATTAGCTGACCATTAGAGCAGCATTAAAATTAGATGACAATATGATTACAGCGTCCCCATCATTATTCCCATTTAAACGTAATTGTAGAAATAACGAAGGCAACAATCATCCAACCCGCCAAAAGCAAAGCCTCCGAACCGAGCTCCGTAAGACCCGCTCCCACATTCATTACTTGTCTTAGAGCGGTTGTCAGATGCGAAATGGGTAACAGCTTCACAATCGGCTGCAAAAACTCCGGCATATTCTGAATCGGAAAAAACACCCCGCCCACGAACAGCATTGGAAAAGAAATAAAGCCTGAGATCGGGCCCGCGCTTTCGGGAGTTTTGGCAAGACCCGCGACAATAAACCCGATGGACATGAAGGTCAGCGTCCCCAGCACAACGAACAGGAATAAGAGCAGCCAGGACCCATTCACTTGGGTGCCAAAAAAAATCATCCCAACCAGCACTACAATGAGCGCCTGCAGCCCATTTAAAGCTAAACGCGCCGTAATCTGCGCCGCTATGAACGTACCGGCCCGCAGAGTTGTACTCTGCATGCGGCGCAAAATGCCGCGCTCCCGCCACGAAGCAATTTGCCCGGCAACACCGTTCAAATTATTCGACATGATCATCATCGCCAATATACCGGGAACTAGAAAATCAATATATTTCAAATGCAGCGACTCTACGGCGAACGCCTCAACCGAAACAACCGGTTTATAGTTGGCCAGTGATTTGCTTACCGTATCTACCTCCTGGGACAGAACCGCAAGAGCAAGCTGCGAGGTGGTCAGGTTCGTCTCGTCGTAATGTGCTTCTATCTTTGCCGTATCATCTGAGGCTCCTGCTTCGAAAGGGTATCCCTCTTCCCCATGGGCAGAGATGGCATCCTGATACCCATTGCGAATAATAGCTACAATCTGCACATCGCCTTCCTTAAGCAATTTTAAGGATTCCTCGCTATTCGTGCCGATCTTAAAGTCAATCAGCGCTCCCTGAGCGCTTAGAGCCTGCACCAAGGATTTGGAAGCCGTCGACTGATCTTTGTCGATTACGATTCCGTTCAGCGTAACCCCGCCGCCATTGCCCATGAACGAGCCCAGCATGACCATGAAAAAAACAGGAAAGAGCAGGGTCCAGAACAATACCTGACGATTCCGACCAAATAATCTAAGCTGAGCTAATGTTAATTGAATGTAACCCTTCATTCTTCCCTTAAGCTCCTTCCGGTCATATGAATGAACACGTCCTCTAAGGTAGCTGTCCGGGTCCGCAGATCAATGAATTTTATAGCTCGTTCTTCTGCTCTTCCAATCCAATCCGTTAAGGTTGCCTGAAGCTTATCGGTATAGAGCACATACACTTCCTTGCGCTGGTCTACCTTCTTCACACTTCTTAAGCCTCTGAGCAGCTCAAGGATGGAATCAAGCTCTGCCTGCTCGGTCCCCTCCTCCAGATCAGGCAGTCTGAATTCCACTGCGCTCTCTGAGTGCAGACTATGTACAAGCCGTTCCGGTGTATCCAGAGCAATGACGTGCCCACGATCCATCAGACAAATTCGATCACATAAAATATGAGCCTCGTCCATGTAATGCGTTGACAAGACAACTGTTTTGCCTCTTTGTTTCAGGTTCAGGATAATATCCCATAAAGTGCGTCTGGCTTGCGGATCAAGACCAGTAGTAGGCTCGTCCAGGAAAACAACCTGCGGATCATTCACAAGCGCAAGCGCTATAGCCAGCCGCTGCTTCTGACCGCCAGAGAGATGTTTCACACGATCGTTCTGCTTCTCTTCAAGAATCATGTCCTTGAGTAACGGATCGATGGGAACGGAGTATGGATAGAAGCTGGCATACATCCGCACAATCTCCTTCACCTTCAGCAGATCGAACAATGAAGTAGACTGCAGTTGAACGCCGATGACCTGTTTCACCCGGTTCAGCTGCTTCTGTGT
>JARBUQ010000113.1 GCA_029239545.1 Paenibacillus sp. | reverse complement strand
AGTGTATGTCAAAGGAAAAGGCATAGTGGTCAGGGAGCCTTCAGTGGTGGCCCTGCGTACCGATACAAAAACAATTGAAGCCGTAGGTGAGGCTGCAAAAAAGATGATTGGCCGTACTCCGGGCAACATTCGTGCAGTTCGCCCGATGAAAGACGGCGTTATTGCAGATTTCGACACGACAGCAACAATGATTAATTACTTTTTAAGACAAGCACAGAAGCAGAGGATGTTATTTCGCAGCCGTCCTAACGTCATGGTGTGTGTTCCATCCGGAATTACAGCCGTGGAGAAGCGCGCTGTAGAGGATGCCACCAAGCAGGCAGGCGCTAAGGAGGCTTATACGATCGAAGAGCCTTTCGCTGCTGCAATTGGCGCGGATTTGCCAGTGTGGGAGCCGACAGGCAGTATGGTAGTGGACATCGGCGGAGGTACGACTGAGGTTGCGGTTATTTCCCTGGGAGGAATCGTAACATGCCGCTCAATCCGAATTGCAGGCGACGAGATGGATGAGGCGATTACTCAATACATCAAACGGATGTACAATCTGATGATCGGTGAGCGGACGTCAGAGCAAATGAAGATGGAGATCGGCTCCGCCATGCCGATGGACAAGCCGGACACGATGGAGATTCGCGGGAGGGATCTGGTAACCGGGCTGCCCAAGACTATGAGGGTGACCTCAGACGAAATCACGGAGGCGCTGACAGACACCATCAATCATATTATTGATGCTGTTAAGGTGACATTGGAGAAGACTCCTCCTGAGTTGTCCGCTGATATCATGGACCGTGGAATTGTTCTGACGGGCGGCGGGGCTTTGCTGCGCAATCTGGACAAGCTATTGACCAGGGAGACAGGTATGCCCGTTCTGGTGGCCGATAATCCGCTTGATTGTGTTGCCATTGGTACAGGTCGAGCATTGGAAAATATTCATTTGTTCAAATCAAGACCAGGTGCAGGCAGAGCTAGGAAATGAAGTTACCCCTATATGTTGCAGACAATCGATTAGAAGGTGTTCGCATTGTTTAAAATGTTCGGCAATAAAAGATTGCTTATCTTAATGTTCGGGATCATTGTTTTCATTGCCCTGATGGGGTTTACATTGGGAAATCGTGAAAAGATGACATGGCCCGAACGATTCGTCAAGGATTCGGTTTCCTGGATTCAAGGATTTGTATACAAGCCCGCTCGTGCTGTAGCGGGCTTCTTTGAAGATATTCAGCGTCTTACCGTTCTATATGATGAGAACCGTGCTATGAAGCTTACGCTGACACGTTATGCGAAGGATACAGCTAGGCTGAATGACCTGGAGGCGCAGAACAAACGCTTCAAGGAAGCACTAGGTTTTACAGAGCGACAGATGCAGACGACGCAATATACTTACAGAATCGCCGAGGTGTATGCTTCCAGTCCGGATCCGTATAACAATACGGTAACAATTAATTTGGGCGAGAAGGATGGAATTCGGGAGAATATGGCCGTTATGTCCGTGGAGGGATTAATTGGTCGTGTTTCTCGTGTTTCTCCCTTTTATTCCAATGTACAGCTGTTGACGGAGATCGATGATCGTTCCAATAGCTCGAAGTCCATTGCAGCAACGGTAAAGGATCTTGAGAATGAATCTTTCGGCATTATTGAGAGTTATGACCGCGATAAACAGCTGCTTGTTATGAATAAAATTCCCAAAACCGATCAAATGACAAAGGGCAGCGTTGTGATTACATCAGGCCTGGGCCAGCTTTTTCCGCGAGGAATTGAGATAGGCACAATCGTTGAGAAGGATGAGGGAGAATTCGGTATTACCCATACTGCTTACATAAAGCCTTTTGCTTCGTTCAATCATCTTCGCGAGGTATTTGTCGTTGAAGTGCCGGAGCTGAGGTGAGAAGGATGAAGCAATATTGGATTGTATTAATAGTGTTTGGTTGTTTTGTGTTTGAAGGTACTCTGTTCGAATGGGTCATTCCTTCAAGCTGGCAATCGCAAGTGTATGTAGTTCCGCACATTATTCTGATAGCCGTGTTATATATTGCTATGTTTAGGTCTCGCTACCTGGGGCTTATGTATGGTTTGGTTTTTGGACTTCTTCAGGATGTAATCTACTATGGGCATGCGCTGGGAGTGTATTCGTTCACCCTAGGTCTCATTGGATATGCAGCAGGCTTGCTGTTCCGCAGAGTCACATTTGGAATTGTAACCAGTCTTATTTTTGTGTTATTCGGACTTCTGCTCTATGAAACATTGGTTTTTGCTATTTACCGTCTATTTCTGAACGTCATTCGTGTAGACATTGAATGGGCTTTTATTCATCAAATGCTGCCCAGTACCTTGTTTAATCTTCTTCTTGCGTTGGCGATTTACGTGCCTGCACGCAAATGGCTGGAGCCTAGGGACACGACTCGCGATGGAGAAGAGCAATAAGGTTGAGGGATATGCTCTATAATTTGGATGAATGCAGGAAAAGCCTTAATGACGGACGAATTGTATGGGGTGGGGGTGAGTCGTCTCATGACGGAAACGAAGCAGAATCACGTGACCATCAAGGGCGTCAAGGACGGATTGGTGTTCTTACTGGACGATTCGTGTGAATTCTCAACTTTATTGAGCGATATTCGCCATAAATTAGAGAAGACACACCGACGTATATTGACTGGCCCCATCATCCATGTTCATATCAAATTAGGAAAAAGGATGATTGGAGATGAAGAGCGAGAACAAATTAAACAAGTGTTCAGCTCACAGGGGAATTTGCTGGTTCAATCTTTGGAATCTGATATACTAGAAGGAATAGAACAGGATAAAGGGAACGGACCGATCACTGTATTAAAAGGAATTGTTCGTTCAGGACAAACGATTCGACATGAGGGGAATTTATTGTATCTCGGAGATGTGAATCCGGGTGGGACGATTCTTTGTACAGGCGATTTGTTCGTAATGGGAGCACTGCGCGGACTGGCACATGTTGGAATAAACGGCAACGAGAGCTCTATAATTGCGGCTTCCTACCTTAAACCTACGCAACTGCGCATAGCCGAGGTTATTAGTCGGCCGCCCGATGAATGGGGATTGGAAGATGCTTATATGGAATTTGCCTATATTCATCTTGGGAAGATGGAGATTGATAAGATTAGCCAGATCAATCGACTAAGGCCAGATCTATCTTACAGTCCGTTTTCCAAGTGAGTGGTAGGCATTTGTTCGGATAAGTTGGAGAAACGTGCTGGCGGCAATTACTTTTATACCGCAATCTTGGGTTTACGGTAGCTTGACCAGGAGTGCATTTGCTTCGCAATGTTGGAGGAGAGTGAGTATCAATGGGAGAAGCAATTGTTGTGACATCAGGGAAAGGCGGGGTGGGCAAGACGACGACCTCCGCTAACTTAGGTACGGCACTAGCTCTATTAGGTAAAAAGGTGTGTATGGTAGATACGGATATTGGCTTGCGCAACCTGGATGTTGTAATGGGGCTGGAGAATCGAATTATATTTGATTTGGTTGATGTGGTAGAAGGCAGATGTCGGTTGCAACAGGCTTTGATCAAGGATAAGCGTTTCGACGAGCTCTACATGCTTCCCGCCGCGCAAACCAAGGACAAACATGCCGTTTCTCCGGAGAATGTCAGAGATCTGATCCTGGAATTGAAGAAAGAGTTCGAATACGTCATTATCGACTGTCCGGCCGGGATTGAGCAGGGCTTCAAGAATGCTGTCTCGGGTGCGGACAAGGCTATTGTGGTCACCACGCCAGAGAATGCTGCTGTTCGCGACGCAGATCGAATAATCGGATTATTGGAGCAGGAGCGTATAATGGGCCCTAAGCTGATCATTAATCGGATTCGCCCGAATATGGTGAAGAAGGGTGATATGCTCGATATCGATGAAATTTGTTCGGTGCTGGCCATAGACTTGCTGGGGATTGTTCCTGATGATGAACACGTAATTAAAGCAGCTAATAGCGGAGAACCGACGGTAATGAATCCTAAGTCCAAGGCAGCCATTGCTTATCGCAATATTGCCCGCAGGATGTTAGGAGACACAGTTCCGTTGATGCTACTTGATGAGAAACCTGGCGTCATGGTTCGGATGAAGAAGTTTCTCGGAATAGGATGATACGATTTTGTTAGAAAAGCTGAAAAAAACAGACTGGTTTATGGTTGCCATTCTTGTTGTGTTCATGGTTTTGGGCACGTTCATCGTGCACAGCGCGACAGCTAATAATCCCAGCTATGCAAACAACGATACGAAAAACCTGATTAATTACGGTATTGGATTCTTTGTCTGTTTTACGGCCATGCTGCTCGACTACAGATTCTTGATCAAAGGAGCCCTTTACCTCTATCTAATTGGTGTCGGCTTGCTGGTCGCTGTTTATTTGTTTGGAGCTGATATTCATGGTTCCAAGAGCTGGTTCGAATTGCCTGCAGGATTTAATTTTCAGCCTGCAGAATTGATGAAGCTGATTGTCATTGTGGCGTTAGCTGCTTTTATTGGACGTCGGCAAGGAAGTCCGCTGCGCTTGTTTCATGAGGTAATTCCGATTGGGATTATCGTATTTATCCCGTTTGCTCTTATTATTATTCAACCGGATTTAGGCAATGCAATTATATTTCTGGTCATTCTGCTTGTCATGTATTGGATCGGGAATATTAAATATACGCAGGTCCTTATCGGCGGAGCCTTGATTGTCGGAATGATTGCCCTGTTCTTCTACTTGTTCCAATTGTATTACAGCCCGTTGGTGGATTATCTCAAAGCCAACGATATGCAAAAGTGGGTGCATAGACTAGACCGGATTCAAACCTTCGTAGATCCGGACAGCGCCTCGGCGGATGCCAAATATCAGGTTGCTAATTCGATGCGAGCGATTGGTTCTGGTTCTTTGTTCGGTGAAGGGTTCAAGCAAGGGGATTCTGTTCAGAAAGGGTTCATTCCCTATCCTTATTCGGATTCTGTATTTGTTGTAATTGGCGAGGAATTCGGATTTGTTGGTGCCTCACTTCTGTTGCTGATGTACTTCCTGCTTATTTATCGAATGATCTATATCGCCATTCAAGTGACAGACCGTGTTGGATCCTTTATTATTGTCGGTATCGTTTCGATGTACGTATTCCAGGTGTTCGAGAATATCGGGATGTTAATCGGGATTATGCCATTGACGGGAATTACGCTGCCGTTCGTGAGCTATGGGGGCTCCTCGCTCTTGATCAACATGCTGTCCATTGGATTAGTAATGAGCATTCAAGTGCATCAGGAGAAGCCGAACCTATATTAATGATATCTGAACGCTCCTTCGGGAGTGTTTTTTGTTTTGTCCTGGAATTGAACTTTTCCCGCTTCTTCGTTCATAGAGAACGGCTTGCCAACATACACATGTAGAGATACAAGCTCTGCCATTGCCCGGAAAAAGGACAGGCCGAGACCTCAGCTGCATTAAACAAGCAACGCTAAAGCAGAGTTTATTGGAGGGTATTCCGATGGAAGTGAAATCGAATGTCAAGCAAAGAAGAATGGATCGAATGAAACAGCTCTCCGAGTCGGGTCATATGCAGGATCAGCAAGTTATTCAGAGCAGAAATCAACTGCCCAGAGTGAGTGGACAATCTGTGAAGGAGACTTTTTTCGAGCCCGATGATCTGCGTTTTCAGGACCCGGAATTTGCCTGGAAGCAAAGAGATCGCTTTCGAAATGAAAATGCATCCAGTTGGAGACCTGTAAGCCATAATTATGAAGAATTCGAGAAAAAACGCGGTGGTTGGCTGAAGCCTCCATCTGGCCGTCAGCTCTGGGTGAAGCTTGGGGTGGCCGCTGTACTGTTCGCTGTTTCCTTTGCTACGTTCCAGACGGATCATCCTTATGCGCTGCAAGGAAGACAATGGATTACCAAAGCGTTAACCGAGGATTACAATTTTGCGGGGGCTGCTGCATGGTATGAGTCGAAATTCAGCGGACTTCCCGCCATCCTGCCTGCTTTCTGGCGGCATGAAGCTCCGGAAACCCAGAAAGCAAGCGCCGTGAATGCGAGGCAGCTGTATGCTCCAGTTATTGGTAAAATTATTATCCCCTTCACAGAAGCGGAGCCTATGATCAGATTAGAGACTACATCTGGCGATGTGAGAGCTATGGATTCCGGGAGGATCGTTACCGTTCAAGTCGGAGCAGACAATTTGACACAGATTGTGATCCAGCATGCGGACGGGCTGCAAACAACTTACACAGGTCTCGCACAGAGCGCAGTCAAAAGATATGATTGGATTAAGGGCGGGGAAACAATTGGACGTCTTGTAACAGATAGCAGTCAAGTGAGAACATCCCGCTTAGGCTTCGCAGTGAAAAAGGACAACCAGTGGATCGATCCAACGGATGTGGTTCCATTTGGTTAAGTTATTCGGGATTCGCTTTCGCTTGCATCCTCTATTCACGATCATGATGCTGCTCTCCATCGTTACCGGATATTTTCTCGAGCTGCTTACCCTGTTTGCGATTGTGCTTATTCATGAGTTAGGTCACGTCACAGCAGCACGAAGCTTAGGGTGGACGATTACCAAGGTAGAATTGCTTCCGTTCGGGGGTGTAGCGGAGACGGACCAACTAGGCAGCAGCTCAGTGCGGGAGGATATTATCGTGGCCCTTGCAGGTCCCTTGCAGAATGCATGGATGATTGGACTGGCATATGTGATGGGAATGTCAGGGATATGGGGAGCAGAGTGGAGCCAAACGTTCATTCAAGCCAATCTGATGATTGGATTGTTCAATTTGCTGCCGATTCTTCCTCTGGATGGGGGAAAAGTAATGCAGGCCCTGTTCAGCTTGTTCCTGCCTTATTACAGGGCCATACAGTCGAGTGCATGGATCAGCATCGTGCTAAGCCTGGGGCTGCTGGCAGCATCCTTATGGAATATTCAGGCAGAGGGCGCACAAGTGAATCTGCTTATTGTTGCTATATTTTTGCTGGTTTCGAATGGGTATGGATTGCGCAACGGTTCTTATCAGTTCGTTCGTTTCCTGATGAATCGGAATATGAGGATGGAACCGTTGATCGACAAAGGTACTTTAGCTCAACCAATCGTAATAGCGCCTCATCGCACAATCGCAGAGATCGTCCAGTTATTCATGAGAGAGAAATATCATATCGTGTACATTCTTGGTACTGGCGGAAGTGTCAGGCTGGTTATACCCGAGCAGCGACTGCTTCATGCATATTTTCATTTGAATCGACCGGGAAGTCCCGTTTCTGAGCTTTTCATGTTAAAATAGATACAGCAGGGATGGAAAGCCGAGGTGATTACATGAAGCAAATTGTCGTGCAGAGCCGAGAGGGCGATATACAGGTCGCTTTACTTGAAGATGGGCAGCTGACAGAGTACTATTCAGAAAGACCCGTTAAGGGACAATTGGTCGGGAATGTGTACAAAGGAAGAGTTGTAAATGTTCTCCCAGGAATGCAGGCTGCCTTCGTCCAGATCGGTTTGGAGAAAAACGCTTTTATTTATATCGATGATGTACTCCCGGCGCATATGGATCAAGTGCCTCGTGTGAAGCCGCCAATAACAGAGTTACTACGTGAAGGTCAAGAACTGACTGTACAAATAGCCAAAGAGTCGCTTGGGACCAAGGGAGCGCGGGTGACCACGCATTTCTCTATTCCCGGACGCTGGATCGTTTATATGCCGAATGCGGATTATGTGGGCATTTCCCGTAAGATTGATACGGATTCGGAGCGTGTCAGGCTGAAAGAAATAGCGGATCGAATCAGGCGGCCAGGCGAGGGACTCATTATTCGAACGGTCGCCGACGGCGAGCCCGCGGAGTCGTTGGAGAGAGATTTGAATATGCTGCGCAGCACTTGGACGAGCATATTGGAACGAGCCGAGCGCGCACGGGTTCCAGAGCTCTTGTTCCGAGAGCCTGGTGTGCTTGAACGTCTTGTCCGGGATTCGTTCACAGAGCAAGTGGACGAGCTGGTCCTGGATGAACCCGGCAAGGCGGATGTAGTCAGCAGACTGACTCGTGAGATGGGGTTGAAGCTGGAGGGACGCATCCGGGTTCAGCGAACCGAGCCGGGCAAGTCATTGCATCATACGATGGGAATTCACCATCAGCTGGATACCGCCTTACAGCGCAAAATATGGCTGAAAAGCGGAGGATACTTAATCATTGATCGAACGGAAGCGCTCACGGTTATTGATGTGAACACAGGGAAGTTCATCGGGAATGACAGCCTGGAGGATACCGTGTTCACGACGAATCGGGAAGCGGCAGAACAAATTGGCAGGCTGCTGCGATTGAGAGATATCGGAGGTATCATCGTCGTAGATTTCATCGATATGTTATCCGAACGCAACCGCGCAACCATCGCGGAACATCTCGAAGTGATTATGAAGCGTGATCGAACCAAATCATTAGTGGTTGGCTGGACTCGTCTCGGGCTTTTGGAGTTAACGCGTAAAAAGGTTCGTGAAAGTCTGGATGACATTCATACGGTGCCATGTCCTGAATGCGGAGGCAGCGGCAAAGCAATTGCTCCCATCATCCCTACTGCTCAACCAAAGCCTAGACAGCATCGAAGACCTCAACCGAAGTTTTACTGAGAAGTTATCAAATAGGCATTGCACTTATAAGTATATTCCGATATAATAGACGAATGTGTGTTGCCGCGCATGCTGCACATGCTGTAACCGCGCGAAACAGGTACGATGTTAAGAGCGTTCCCGACAGCTTCGGCTGAGCTGGACCGCCACCTGACAAGGCGAGTCTGAGACATGAGGAGGTGCGTAACGAATGTACGCAATTATTGAAACAGGTGGAAAACAATACAAAGTAGCACAAGGCGATGTCCTTTACATCGAGAAGCTGGTTGCTTCCGAAGGTGAAGTGGTAACATTTGATCGTGTATTGGCTGTATCGAATGATGATGGTCTGGTATCGGGTTCTCCGTTAATCTCCGGAGCCAGCGTATCCGCGAAAGTGGAGAAGCACGGCAGAGGTGAGAAGATTATCGTTTTCAAGTACAAAGCTAAGAAAAACTACCGTCGTAAACAAGGTCACCGTCAGCCTTACACAAAAGTGGTTATCGAGAACATTCAGGCGTAAGAGGTCGAGACAATGATACAGGTTATCATTGAAAGGCTGGCCGTCACTGGCTATATCGCTGCATTTTCCGTCTCCGGTCACGCTCGCTATGCGAATACGGGCAAAGACATTGTGTGTGCAGGAGTGTCCGCTGTATCAGTCGGAACCGTGAATTCGGTTGAGGTCTTAACAGGAGTAGAGCTTCCGAGCAAGATGAAGGATGGTCTGCTGCAGGTGAAGATTCCAGATGACTTAGAGCAGGAAACGAGTACGAAGATACAATTGCTTCTGGAGTCGATGGTCGTGATGTTGGACATGATTCAGAAGGAATACGGAAAATATATGAAGTTGAAACAACAAGTAATCGAGAAAAGGAGGTAAACTACGATGTTGAAATTAAATCTTCAGTTATTTGCTTCGAAAAAAGGAGTAGGTTCCACAAGAAACGGTCGGGATAGTCAATCTAAGCGCCTTGGTGTTAAGCGTGCTGACGGTCAAACCGTATCTGGTGGCAGTATTCTGGTTCGCCAACGCGGCACCAAAATTCACCCTGGTAACAATGTGGGCATCGGTTCAGACGACACTCTTTTCGCGAAAATAGAAGGTGTAGTGAAGTTCGAGCGTTGGGGTCGTGATCGCAAGAAAGTTAGCGTATACCCGGCAGTCGCCGCACCGGTTGCAGCAGCAATCGAAGCGTAAACTACAAGTATCCAAGAACCTCGGCTTAGGCCGAGGTTCTTTTCTTGGTATGACCTCGGCGTCACTTTGTG
>JARBUQ010000112.1 GCA_029239545.1 Paenibacillus sp. | reverse complement strand
TCACCTATTAGACAATGCAAATGAGCTTTAAGTTCCATTAAAAAAACAGCCCTCGGAGGCTGTTTCCTCGAAAGCTGTTCTGGACCTATCTGATGTGGACGGCTTGTCCTCCAAGTCATCCGAAAATGGCTCTCCAAACCGGGACTGTGGAACCGCCTGGATACTTGATGTAAAGCAAATAGTAAACCGTAGTTCCGGTAATCGCAGTCGCGAACCAGATTATCGAGGTCCATGGACCGATCTTGCGATGTTTGGCCAATTCATTCTTATAGCCCCATCTCAGGGTAATAATGCCCATGACTCCCCCCACCGTGGCAAGAGTGATATGGAACAACAGGAAGATCAAATAATAAATCTTTATATGCTCAGGGCCATCGAATAAAGTATTGCCTAAGAAAATAGTGCGAGACATATAGAAAATGAAGAACAAGCTCGCAAAAACACCCGCTAAAGTCATCGCTCTCATATGGGCCTGAATTTTACGCTGAGCGATTAATATCCACCCAATTGCTACGAATATAGCACTAATTACAATAAATGTTGTACTCAGGAAAGGCAATACTTTGAACATTTCTTACACCATCCCCTAAATTATATAGCTGGGCCCGGCTCCAACTCATTATCGTCCAATCTCTCTCTGGTGTACCATGAGAAAAACACATACGCTAATGCTCCGCCATACGTAAGTTCTTGTACAACCTTCATAATGACACCGCCAAGCTGCTGATCCTCTTGAGCATCCAGCAAAGAGAAGAACTCTGGTCCGCCGGCAAAATTCTGTAGCAGTACCTGTGCATTCATTGGCACACAATATCCCATAGCTGTGGCCCATGCGACTGGATCGCTATAAGTAGCGAATAAAGCCGAACCGGCAAATATAATTAAAGCGCACGCTGGGGTGATTAGAACACCGTTTGCGAATATATACGCCATTTTTTTCAACTCAGACATGGAATACAGTTCCGGTAGAGGCGTAATAATCGGCCACCACATCATGAAAGCAGATATGGTTAGTACAATATAGAAAAGCGTATGAACTGTGAAGTGGGTCATAACATAGTCATGAATCCCAGGCATATGGTAAAACGAGAACGCAACATTAAAAACAAATACAGCAATCATAGGATGAGTTATGGCAACTAATACTTTTTTGAAGCCAGGAATCTTGAAAAGCGGACGAATCATCCAACCGGATATACCAAGCAATATAAGCGGCGGCGCTACCAGATAAGCCAGTGACATCGAGGTCATATGCGCACTGAACATCAAGTGACCAAGAAGCTCTACAGGTCCTCCATTAGCCAAGTAAAAAGCGAAAATCCCAATCAGGAAGCAAACAATTCTCTTAATAGGAACGGGTTCTGAATCTGCGAACTTAGCTCGATAAGGTCCGACAATCGCAAGATACAACACTGCGATTATTATGGTAACCACCATATTCACAGGACTCCAAAGTTCGCTAAAATCGAAATATTGCAGTCCGAGCATGAAGGTATTCTCCTCCTCCGGTTCATTCATGTATGAAGCAGTCCATATGCAAACGATTCATTAGTAATCATCCACCTATGGGGAAATTCAAAAATTGACTAAGAAAAAGGGGAGCCTGACCAGCAAGCCCCCCTTCCTATTACCACCACATCCAATAAACTACTGCAGCAACACCAGTCAGAGCGATCACAAAGCCGAAGATGATGCCGACAGTGGCGTAGAAATGCCCACGATCTTTCATGTGCATCCAGAAAGCCAATTGGAACGTTGCCTGGATTAGCGCTAGTACGACAATGAAAATTAATGTGAATGTACGACCCATCTCGGCAATTACAACCAGGAATGCCAGAAGGGTTAATACAATGGATAAAGCGAACGATAAAAAGTGGTTACGGGGACCTTCGTGAACATGCCTGCGGTTCCCATGATCGGAAGCTGAATGATGATTGGATGCCATCGAATTAGCCCACCTTTCCCATCAAGTATACGACTGTAAAGATGAAAACCCAGACAACGTCGACAAAGTGCCAGTACAAGCCTGCAACATAGAGCTTAGGTGCTGTGACTACAGTGAGTCCCTTGGTCTTCAATTGAACCATCAGCAAGGAAATCCATACTACTCCGAATAATACGTGAGCTCCGTGGAACCCAACCAATGTGTAGAAAGCGGAGCTAAATGCGCTAGTAGAGAACTTGTGGCCTTCATGTACATATTCGAAAAACTCATAAATTTCCAGCCCAAGGAATCCAAGACCCAGCAATACTGTAATTCCGAACCACAGCATCATCTTGCCTACATCGTGACGGTGCATAGCCTGGATAGCCAATACCGACGTCAAGCTGCTCGTCAACAATATAAAGGTCGCAATTGCTACTGTAGAGAGGATGAATATTTCGGTCCCTGGAGGACCATCCGCGATCTGATTGCGCAGACCAATGAATGTAGCGAACAAGCAACCGAACAATACAGTCTCGGCTCCAAGAAACAGCCAGAAGCCCAATATTTTATTGCGGCCTTCCAGCGTCGCTTTCTCAGGTTCTGCAGGAAGGTTATGGCCTGTTAAGTCGTGATTCATGCTCTAACCTCCTTGTCCTGCAGTTCTTCAATCTCGATATGGTACCCATGATCATCGTTGATTGAACGAATAAACATGCATATGAACGTAATAACAATACCGCCGCCTGCAATGTAATAATTGTGATACATAAAGCCGAAGCCTGCTATGAACAATCCGATTGACATAACGAGAGGCAGAATGGATGGCGAAGGCATATGAATCGCGCTAATTGGCTCAGCTGGAGTCATTTCTTTCTTGCCTTCCATCTTCTCTTTGAACAATGCGTCCAGACCGCGAACAAGCGGAAGCTGTTTGAAATTATACTCCGGTGCTGGTGAAGGAATTGACCACTCAAGCGTACGAGCATCCCACGGATCGGCTGGTGCATCTTTAGGCTTCATAGATGTAATGATGATATTCACCAGCAGTAGAATCGTCCCTACTCCCATTGCGAATGCCCCGATACTACTGATCAGGTTCATCGTACCCCAGCCTTGACCGTCCAGATAAGTGTAGACACGTCGCGGCATCCCAAGCAGACCAAGGAAATGCTGAACGAAGAACGTTAAATGGAAACCGATAAAGAAGAACCAGAACATCCATTTGCCCAACGTCTCATTGAGCATGCGACCGAACATCTTCGGCCACCAGTAGTACAGCCCTGAGAATATACCAAACACCAAACCGCCTACAATAACATAGTGAAAGTGAGCGACTACGAAGTAGCTGTCATGGAACTGGAAGTCTGCTGCCGGAATCGCTAGCATAACCCCGGTCATCCCCCCCATAACGAAGGTAGGAATGAATCCTACAGCGAACAAGTTCGCTGTAGTAAAGCGAATTTGTCCTCCCCACATGGTGAACAGCCAGTTGAAAATCTTGATCCCCGTAGGCACCGCAATCAACATCGTCGCAATGGAGAACAACGCATTAGCGACTGGACCAAGTCCCGTTGTGAACATGTGGTGAACCCAAACCATGAACCCAAGGAAACCGATCAGAACAGTTGCGAATACCATTGCGCTGTATCCGAATAAACGCTTGTGAGAGAAAGTACTGATAACTTCAGATATAATCCCGAATGCCGGCAAAATCAGAATGTAAACTTCAGGATGCCCGAATATCCAGAATAGATGCTGCCATAACACGACATTACCGCCGGCCGCGACATCGAAGAAATTACCATGAAACAACCGTTCGAACATTAATAGTACAAGTCCTACTGTAATCGCCGGGAAGGCGAATAGGATGAGTGCTGAAGTAACGAAGGAAGCCCATGTGAAAAGCGGCATTCTCATGAAAGACATCCCTGGAGCACGCATGTTGATAATCGTTACAAGGAAGTTAATCCCCCCGATTAGCGTCCCGATCCCTGCTATCTGCAGGCCGAGTACGTAATAATCAACACCCTTACCTGAATATTCAGGTGAGGAGAGCGGTGCATAGGCTGTCCACCCCGCATCCGGAGCACCTCCAAAAAACCAGCTGAGGTTCATTAATAGGCCGCCTGATAAGAACAACCAGAACCCAAGTGAATTCACGAACGGATACGCTACGTCGCGCGCGCCAATCTGAAGCGGAATGACCGCATTCATAAAGGCAAAGATTAGAGGCATGGCAGCGAAGAAGATCATCGTTGTACCATGCATCGTCAGCAATTGATTAAAGACGGATGCATCAATTGCATCACTCATCGGCTTCATTAACTGTACTCGGATCAGAATTGCTTCCAAGCCGCCGAGCAGAAAGAACAATCCGCCTGCAAGCAAATACAAGATCCCAATTTTCTTATGGTCAACGGTAGTAAGCCAATCCATCAGACCGGTATGCCTGGTGACCTTATGGTGAGCGTGTGCGTGTGCCAACTTATAAACCCCTTTCTTCAGAAGTGTTTACTTCTGCTTTTGTCCTGCTAAGTATTCTACGAGTGCGTCCAGCTGCTTATCGGTAAGTCCGAGGCTTGTTTCCATCTTGCTGCCTGGGACGTCTATCGGATTGGGCATCAGATTACCTGGTTTGACCTCTTGCGGATCCTCTAACCAAGTCTTCAGATTCTTGTTGAAATCTCCCGGTTCGCGATTGAACAATATACCGGCAATCGTCTGACGATCCCCGTAGTTAACAAGACTAGGAGCTACTTTACCACCAACAACCTGCTTCTGCTGTGTATCATAGATCGCATGGCAACCGATACAGCTCTTTTTGAATATTTGCTCACCCTCTAAGGCCAGAGAAGAAGTTACTGTATTGTTAGGAGACTTCATACCCGCTATCCAGCGTTCAAACTCATCAGGTGTTACTGCTTTCACCTTGAAATCCATCAGTGCATGCGACGTTCCGCATAATTCTGCGCACTTTCCATAATAGACCCCTGGGTCATCTGCAACCAGATAATGCATATTCGTCATTCCAGGGTTATTATCTTTCTTACCGCCAAGAGTCGGCACCCAGAAGGAGTGGTTTACATCAGCGGACTCCAAGTGGAAGGAAATTGTGCGTCCAGTAGGAATAATCAGATCCTGAGCGGTGATTATCTTCTCATTCATATATTCGAATTCCCACCAGAACTGATGTCCTGTAACTTTTACCTGAAGAGCGTTCGGATCATTAGAATAATCTTTATCAAGTTCGAACGTGTACTTAACTGTTGGGATCGCAATAATAAACAGAAGTATAAACGGAACTACCGTCCAGATTATCTCCAGCTTATGATTACCTTCTACTTGCTTAGGAATCCCAGTCTGTCCAGGCCGCTTACGGAAGCGTACAAGAACGTACACATAGATGATGGCCACGACGATGAATACACCGATCATAACGGCCAAAGAAATAAGAATCAGCCATAATTGCTTCTCAGCTACTGGCCCTTTCGGATTCAATGTCGTTATTTCATCAATCCCACAGCCTGAGAGTATGAACGTCATGATCGCCAATAAAGGGACTAAACGCCATACAAATTGCCACCGTTTCATTCACTCATCAACCCCAATTCACTGTTTTAATAGATCAATCGAACTAAGAAGACCAATCTATCACTGCTATCAGAATCAGAACTTCGGCCTGAACAGCGCCATAAGCTCTGATTATAATCAGAACTTTGACCTGAAAGCGCCATAAATTCTGATCAGTATCAGTACTTTTGCCTTAGAAAGCACCATAAGTTCTGATCAAAACCAGAACTTTTGCCTTCATATTCAACAAAAGAACTGATAAAGGATGGCCATATCTTGTCAACAAACCTAATCACTTCATTAACTATAATTTCGCCAACAATGTTTGTCAATCTTCCTGGCAAAGTTCACACAATGTTCTAATATCAAGGCTTTCAAGCCTTTTACCTGTATTGCAAATCCGACAAAACAACAACAATTTTATAAGAAGGATACATAAAGGGTATTTCCTTTTTCCGGTCGATTTATGCAGAAGCTTCACACAATTTACATTCAAAACTATGCGCATATTCTGCTTGTATAAGCAAATGCTAATTCTAAATAAGATTTATAGTTCTAATTGTTATTACCCACTACCCGCTACCTTAATCGGTCAGGAGGAACTTATGTCCAAATTATATCCGCTGATCAAATGGTTCGCTTGCATTACGCTCTTGGCGAACATGTGTGCGTGTACCTACAAGGAGGAATTCGAAAGCAGCCCTTCAGACTACGGCAGTCGGACCGATAAGAATGAAGCAACCGGAATTCGCTCCTACAACACGCAAATGAAGGCAGCCGATCACAACAATCATAAGATGGTGTTCAGCCAATACTCATCCGATGTGATCGACGACATGAAAGGCATTCGCAGCTCATTCGTTATTATCACGGATAAGAATGCTTATGTAGCGATCCTTCTGGATGGCACTGCTACAGGAGCCAAAGGCAAAGGAATCAAAAATCGCAGTGATCGCACAATCATTTCGCCTGGGATTGACGATCATTCCGACATAACCAAATCACTTAAGCCCGGTGACATTGCCATGGAGAAGTATTCCTTCCCCACCATCCCGAATCCGCAGGATTTATCCAGCGAACTGCACGAGGATCTGTCGAAGGTAATCCGGCAACTGCATCCAGAAATTACGAATGTATTCGTATCTGCGAACCAGGATTTCATTAACCAGTTCAGCCAGTATGCGCATGAATCATGGCGGGGAGCCCCCCTTGACACCTACGTACCGCAATTCAATAGCTTGGTGCTGAACCATTTTGGCGGGCAGGGAATTATCGAATCAACCCCATAATTGTGTTTCTTCATCTATAACAAAGAATTCACGGCAGGTTACAAAGAATACACGACAGGAACCTAAGTTTCTTGTCCGTGTATTCTTTTTGCGTATTTTCAATGTATAATTGCAGGAATGGATTGTCTCTAATCGAATACGTATTGCATGCCGATAAAAGGATATAGACTAAAACGCGAGGTGTCACATGGAAAAATCTACAGTATTCGGGTTATTATTGGGGTTCATATCCGTAGGGGTGGGAATGGTACTGAAAGGGGCTGCGATCAGTTCGCTGCTCAATTGGGCTGCTATATTGATTATTTTAGGCGGGACAGCAGCCACTATTTTGATTGCTTTTCCTATGGCAGAGCTGACCAAGATTCCTAAGCTGTTTAAAATTATTTTTGTATCCCAAAAATTAGTGCCTAAAAAGGAACTTATTCAATTATTTATCGAATGGGTAACGATAACCCGGCGTGAAGGTCTTCTTGCTCTCGAGAGCAAGGTTGAGGATATCGATGATCCCTTTCTCAGGAACGGGATGCGGATGATTATTGACGGCAACGATCAGGAATTCATTCACGACGTTTTAATGGAAGAGATTAATGCCATGGAGGACCGACATCGCTCAGGAGCTTTGATCTTCACGCAGGCCGGTACATATGCACCAACACTAGGGGTTCTAGGCGCTGTTGTTGGGTTGATTGCAGCTTTAAGTAATTTGAACAATGTGGGTGAGCTTGGCCATCTGATCTCGGCAGCCTTCGTTGCTACACTGCTTGGGATTTTCACCGGGTATGTGCTGTGGCATCCAATTGCGACCAAGCTGAAGCAAATTTCGCGCAGAGAAGTAGAGATTAAACTTATGATGGTTGAAGGGCTTCTGTCCATCCAATCCGGTATTTCGGCTATTGCCATTGAACAGAAGCTGGCGGTATTCCTGACTCCTTCCGAGCGTTACGGTCCACAAAACAAAGAGGAGGAATCCGAACGTGAGCAAAAGGCGAAAGCAGCATCATGAAGATCATATGGATGAAACTTGGCTGATTCCTTACGCCGATTTGCTTACATTGCTTCTCGCTCTGTTTATTATTTTGTTCGCTTCCAGTGAGGTCGATTCCAAGAAATATGACAACATCATGCGGAGTCTGAACTCGGCATTCAGCGGAGGGACCAACTTATTCGAGCAGACCGCTGTCGTCCCGATTACAAAAGATCCTACTGACATGAACAGTAAAAAAACGGAGGACTTCAAGTCCGAGTCTCAATCCACGCAGGAGGCCAAGGAACAGCAAGCCCAGATGGAGAAAGAAATGGTCGATCTGAAGGAGCTGAAGCAAAAGCTGGATCAATACATTAGCGAGAATGGACTAAACACCCAACTTGACACCCATTTAACTAATGAGCTTTTGATGATTACAATTCGCGATAATGCAATTTTTGCCTCAGGCAGTGCAGAAGTAAAGCCTGATGCCAGAAAATTAGCTCAAAATATTGCCAGCATGCTGCTCCAATATCCCGGCTACCAGGTCGAAGTCGCAGGTCATACCGATGATATCCCGATTAATACAAGAGAATTCGAGACGAACTGGGATCTAAGCTCCAAACGCGCTATTAACTTCATGAAAATTCTGCTTCCTGGGGACAAAATCGGCGATAAACGCTTTAGTTCTAAAGCCTATGGAGAAAATCATCCCATTGAGACCAACCAGACTGCTGACGGACGAGCCAAGAACCGCCGCGTGGAAGTATCGATTCTGCGTAACTTGAAGGCAGGAACAACAGTTCCGGTAAGCAGCCAGTAGCTGACAACCCGAATGGATAAAGGCAGCCAAGAAGGCGCATCCTGTGAGAACAAACAAACTTTCGCAACTCGTGCAGCTCTCAGCGCCGCTAGCGAAAAGAACGCCTTCTTTTCTATACTGTGACTCGCATAGTAGTAGTAATAAGACATATCTCACAACATGAATGGTGAGCCAATTAATTACAGACATGGGGAAGGTGTGCGACTTATGAGCGAAAACAGAACGAGTGCAAGCATTTTTGTATTTACCGGGCCAGATGGTTCCGGGCGGAAGACAGTTGCTGACATGGTAGGTTCAACCTTGGAGCTGAGCAAAGTGCTCTCTTGCACGACAAGATCACCTCGCCAAGGCGAAACAGAAGGACAAGATTATCATTTTATAACACTCGAGCAGTTCCAGGAAGCCGATCGAGCTGGCGCATTTATTGAAAGTGTTGAGATCGACGGAAATTTCTACGGAATTCGGCATGCCGATATTGAACAGCTGCTGGAGGCGAATGACTTCGTCTATTTGATTCTTAATCCTAAGGGCGCCAGTATTCTGAAGACCGTTTATGCCGACAAAGTGACCGATCTGTTCATCTATGCGGACCGAGCTTCAGTCGTGCAGCGTCAGAGAGAACGTGGTGACGACGAGGATGTCATCGAACGTCACATGTCTCATTATGATGAGGCTATGGCTTACTTGCCTGAATGTGAATATGTATTCGACAATCAGGATTTGGCTCATACCGTATTCGCAATCACCAATCTGCTCGAGCCTTACCTGGATCGGAAGTTACTGGACTTGGACTAATTGCATTCGTAAGACAAGCGGCATTTGTCTGCCAACTAACCTCGCATGGTTCATGCGGGGTTTTTTCTTTGGGCCATTTGTGACACAATAGAGAGAGTTAATCAATGACGCGCAGAATCTGGCGTGTTGCAGACAGGCTACAATCCAGGAGGAAACTGATCATGAAGATACTTTCCATTGAGCCAACACCGAGTCCCAATACAATGAAGATTAATGTCGACGAGCCATTGCCCAAGGGCGACAAGCGAACTTATGATAAGCACAACAAAGCCACAGCTCCCCTTTCTATGCAGCAGCTATTGGACATTTCCGGTGTTACCTCCGTGTTCAGAGCGGCGGATTTCATAGCAATTGATCGCAATCCGAAAGCAGATTGGTCTTCCATCCTTGCACATGTGCAAGGCATTCTAGAAACCAGTGCTGGTGCTGGTGCTGGTGCTGGTGCTGGTGCTGGTGCTGGTGCTGGTGCTGGTGCTGGTGCTGGTGCTGGTGCTGGTGCTGGTGCTGGTGCTGGTG
>JARBUQ010000111.1 GCA_029239545.1 Paenibacillus sp. | reverse complement strand
TGCTTGTGCTTCAGGCGAAATTGAACCTAGTCGTGTGCTGCTGGCGATGGGGATGGATCCGGTCAGAGCCTCAAGCGGCATTAGGATAAGCTTTTCAGCTGAGCAACGAGTTGAAGAGGTGGATCAATTAGCTGCTGCACTGAAGCGAGTCGTAGAGGAGTTGTCACAATTTACGTGAACAGAGAGCTTATTCTTCTCCGTCTGGGGGAACTTACATTAAAAGGAAGAAATCGTTACCGTTTCGAAGCGCAGGTTATTCAACAGGTGAAACGTCTCCTGCTGCCATTTCCAGCGTGCTCCATCCGTCAGGAATACGGCCGTGTGTACATCGACTTGGGGGATCACCCCTTCGAGCCTATAGCCAAGGAGCTGTCGAAGGTGTTGGGACTTCATTCCTACAGTCCCGCGATCCGGTGCGGATTGGATATTGGTGAGATGAGGCTTGCCGTGCTGGAGTCGATGGAACGATTAAAGGAGATCCCAAAAACATTCAAAATCAGTGTACGAAGGGTGAATAAGGAATTTCCTTATGATACTTATGAGTTGAATCGTTTATTGGGCGGTGCAGTGCTAGAACGTTATGGTCAGTTGATCGTAGACGTACACAGCCCCGAGCTTGATATTCGCGTAGAAATCAGGGACAAGGAGACGTTGGTGTTCTCCCGAGTATTTCCTGGTCCGGGTGGATTCCCGCTTGGTACGAATGGCAAAGCCATGCTGCTGCTGTCAGGCGGGATTGACAGTCCGGTAGCCGGATGGCTCGCTATGCGTAAAGGTCTAAGAATAGAAGCCGTTCACTTCCACAGCTATCCATTCACAAGTGAAAGAGCGAAAGATAAAGTAATTGAACTGACCCGTGTTCTATCACAATTCGCGGGTAAGGTGACCCTGCATCTAGTGCCATTCACCGATATCCAGACTCGGCTTAAGCAGGAGTGTCAAGAGAACTTATTGATCACCCTTATGCGTAGAGCTATGTTTAGAATAACCGAACAATTAGCGGAGCGCCAAAAAGCAGCGGCTATTGTTACAGGGGAAAGCCTGGGTCAAGTGGCTAGCCAAACGTTGCCTAGTCTTCATGTGATTGGTGAAGGGGTCAATTATCCGATTCTGAGACCGCTCATTACACTCGACAAGTCCGAGATCACTCAAATTGCCCATACTATTGGAACGTTCCCGATCTCCATATTACCTTATGAGGATTGTTGTACCTTGTTCGTGCCAAAGTCTCCAGCTACTAATCCTAATCTGCGTGTAGTACACAGCCAGGAGAAGATGATGGATTGGCTTGAGGATGCTATAAAAACAGCGATTTCCCAGACCGAAACCCAGTATATCGTTCCTGAGTCGCAGGATGAGCTGGATGCATTGTTCTAATACAAACAAACTAAGGAGGTAACGAAAGTGATCGATTGGTTCCTGTTATTTCTGCAAATTATGTTAATCAACATTGTTCTTAGCGGCGATAATGCAGTTGTGATCGCTCTGGCAAGCAAGAACCTGCCCTTGGAGCAAAGGAAAAAAGCGATTTGGTGGGGGGCTTTTGGCGCGGTTGCGCTTCGATTAGTCCTTACTGTTGTGGCAGTTGTTTTATTAAAGGTTCCCTATATTCAAGCTCTGGGCTCGATTCTGTTATTATATATAGCGGTCAAGCTGTTGATTGAGGATGAGGGAAAAGCGAAGGTGAAGGAAGCAAGCTCCCTGGGCAAAGCCATCTGGACCATCATTATTGCAGACCTGGTCATGAGTCTGGATAATGTTCTGGCTATTGCCGCTAAGGCTGAAGGGGATATTACGGTCATTATTCTAGGGATCGGTCTTAGTATTCCGATCATTGTATGGGGAAGTACGCTTGTAATGAAGCTGCTTCATAAATATCCGGTTTTCGTATTTCTGGGGGCAGGCATACTTGGTTATACGGCTGGAGAAATGTTCGTAAGTGATACGAAGGTGGATCATTATTTATTGCATGATATCGAAATGTTCCATTTCATCCTGCCTATTCTTACGACTATAATCGTGATTGCCGCCGGGTTAATCAAAAAATGGAATTCCCGGATCACCTCGGTTTAAGCTTTATTCCGTTACTATTTTTGATTGAACAAAAGCCTCCCCTAGCATTTTTTGTCGCTTTTCGATAGAATAGAGCTAATTATGTCGCTTCGCATCTGTCATGCGATCCTATCAGGGAGGGGAAGCAATTGTCTAACAATCGTTACTCCATTGGGATTCTTATTGTTGCAGTGGGGGTTCTGTTATTGCTTAGCAGAATTGGTTTTTTCGGATTTATCTGGGGGCTGCTCTGGCCTATTTTTATTCTTCTTCCCGGACTTTTGCTGCATATGCTGTTCTTCGGGAGAATGCTGCCATCCGGTGTTCTTATTCCGGGCGGCATCCTGGTGACAACTTCGATTATGTTTTTTTTCTGTAACCTGGTAGGCTGGTCGGCAATGGAGTACTTGTGGCCAGGATTTTTATTCGCCGTTTCCGTGGGACTTTATGAATTTTACTTATTCGATAAACACAAACCAAGAGGAGCTCTTACGGCTTCCATCATTTTGGCCGTGCTGTCTGCTTTGTTTTTTGGTATGATGATCTTGTTTACAGTTGGCATTTACATTCTGGCCTTTATTCTGATCGCAGGTGGAGCTTTCCTTATTATGAGACCGCGTCGTTCTTGGTGAGCCGTAATGGTCGTCATTACTTGCGTTATATTAATAATCGGAGTACAATAAAAGAAGTGTGTCAAGCGTCGGCGCGTCGTCCGACGCTTTCTTTTATGAAACAAATACACAAAACATATAGACAAACATGTCGAGAGGATTGAATTTATGCATTCAAGAGAAAAACTTCGCAACATCGCCATCATCGCACACGTAGACCATGGCAAAACAACGTTAGTAGACAAACTGCTCCAACAGTCCGGTACTTACCGGGAGCACGAACAAATTCAAGAGCGCGCGATGGATTCCAATGATTTGGAACGCGAGCGCGGGATCACCATCCTAGCCAAAAATACTGCGATAAACTATAAAGATTATTTGATTAATATCGTAGATACTCCGGGTCACGCCGATTTCGGCGGTGAAGTTGAACGGATCATGAAGATGGTTGACGGAGTTCTGCTTGTTGTTGATGCTTTTGAAGGCTGTATGCCGCAAACCAAATTCGTTCTTAGAAAAGCATTGGAGCAGAACTTGACTCCAATCGTCGTTTTAAACAAGATTGACCGTCCTAATGCACGACCAGGAGAGGTTGTGGATGAAGTATTAGAGCTGTTTATCGAATTGGGGGCTAGTGACGAGCAATTAGATTTCCCTGTCGTTTATGCATCTGCGCTTATGGGTACTTCAAGCAACAATCCGGAGAAGCAGGAAGCGGATATGGAAGCATTGTACGAAATGATCATCAGCCACATTCCTTATCCTACTGAAGATGCGGAGCAGCCGCTGCAGTTCCTGGTCACGCTGATGGATTATAATGAGTACTTGGGCCGCATTGGGATTGGCCGTGTGAATCGGGGCGTGATCCGCCAAGGGCAGACAGTTGCCGTAATGACTCGTGAGGGCGGAACGAAGCAGGGCCGTATTGAGAAATTGTTTGGCTTCCAAGGGTTGAAACGGATAGAGATTGAAGAAGCAGGCGCCGGAGATATTATTGCCATTGCCGGTATCAAGGAAATCAACATCGGGGAGACGATTGCAGATCCGGATAGCCCTGAGGCGCTGCCAGTTCTCAAGATTGATGAGCCAACGCTACAAATGACGTTCCTAGTCAACAACAGTCCGTTCGCAGGCAAAGAGGGCAAGTGGGTAACGTCACGAAAAATTCGCGAGCGTTTATTCAAGGAAATCGAAACTGACGTTAGCTTGCGTGTTGAAGAGACAGACAGTCCTGATGCGTTCGTCGTATCGGGACGTGGTGAGCTGCATCTGGGTATTCTGATTGAGAACATGAGACGTGAAGGCTTCGAGCTGCAGGTGTCCAAGCCTGAGGTTATCATCAAAAATATTGACGGAGTGAAGTCAGAGCCTCTGGAAAGACTTTTGATTGATATTCCGGAAGATAGCATGGGCGCAGTGATGGAGAGCCTTGGAACACGCAAGGCTGAAATGCTCAACATGACGAATAACGGGACGGGTCAGGTTCGTCTGGAATTTCTTATTCCTGCTCGTGGACTGATCGGTTACAGCACATACTTCCTTACCTTGACACGCGGTTACGGTGTTATGAACCATGCATTTGACAGCTATGGACCGTACGCAGGCAGCAATGTCGGCGGTCGTCACCAGGGCGTTTTGGTCTCGATGGAAACAGGTACGGCGAAAGCTTACGGGATCCTTTCTATTGAGGATCGCGGCATTCTGTTCATCAGCCCAGGTACAGATGTGTACGAAGGCATGGTAGTGGGCGAGCATACACGTGATAATGATATTGTTGTGAACATTTGTAAAGAGAAGCCGCTCACGAACATGCGGGCTTCCAGTAAAGATGAGACTGTTAAGATCAAGACTCCGCGCACTTATTCATTGGAGCGGGCACTTGAATATTTGAACGAAGACGAATATTGTGAGATTACACCGAAGTCCATTCGTCTACGCAAGAAAATTCTTAACAAGAGTGAGCGTGAACGTGCCGAGAAGAACCGTAAGGTTGCAGAGGCTAACGTTTAATCAAGGATTGAATCGACGACATATGCGCATCGGCCGTCATAGGACGGTCGATCAGCGCTATGATAACGGGAGGCAGATGATCTATGCAGAATTGGCTGGCCGAGCATTTATGGGTCACCTTTGCTCTAATCTACGTATTCCTCGTATATATTTATAACAAAGTTTTCCGTACCCGCAGACTGCCTGTACTAAAAGCAGCTATCGTATACATAGTGATGGGAATAGGCGCTTTCATTCTTCTATTGTTCCAGGTAGATCTGGAGCTTCCTATTGTGTTGTGTCTGGCTGTTGCTGTAGGTCTTATGTTTATGGTCCGGATTCGTTATTGGGTAGAGGACAGACAAAAAAAGAAATAAATACATGCTTACCTGCTAGCTATTTTTCGCACCGCACGATGTGAAATAGGATGTTCTGTTGAAAGGGTGGTTTCCATGAGCTTGATGTGGCTATGTCCAATAGATTCCCTGGAGCCATTCGTGTTGGGCGTCGAACGCATTCAGTGCTCGCATGACGGTGAGCTGGAATCGTTTAGGAATGTTCTTAAGCGGACTCATCCCCGGTTGTTAATGATGTTCAAAGCAAATGTCCTGCTCGGGGAACCGACCGAATCCGATCCTTCCGCTATTCAAGCGGATCGCTGCGGAACAGGTAGGCTCCCTTTTTCATTGTCAGACAATATGCCTATCGTATTCGATTCGAGCTCACAGTCACTATCTTCCTGCGCGGAGGCGTTTATCAAAAGACTGCTGCCCCTCCAGGAGGCCCAACAGCTGATCCATGCGATAGAACTGGAGCCAGCATCACCGGATCAGCACCGAGACTGGCTGATGACTATGCAAACATGGCTGAACGAAGGCAAATATGTCATACTCATTCAGGAGGACCAAGCACTATGAAGGTAAGAGATGCCCTCTACAACTGGCTGCAAATGAAGATTGTATCAGAGGAACGTCCCGAAGATGGAGCTGCTAAGGAAACACTTGATTTTTTTGCTGAGATTCTCCGGGAAGATCACCATGTGACCAATTTCTCCATTGACAGTATGGATAGCAGCGCTATTATCATTCGATATGACCATGAAGGGGTAACCGCACACGAAAGATTCGATCGGGAGCTGGCCGAACAGCTGCTTCAGGATATTATCTCGAATCCCAAATATAATGAATAAGGAAGGGGAACTCCAATGCCCCCTGTTTCCAGCAAAACAGATACACCAGCACTGCCCCCCAGACTTCCCAAGCGCAAATCAAGATGGCTGCTCAAAACGTTTATTACCTTATTCACGCTCGTTTTATTGGCGGGTTTAAGCTATGCAGGGTATTTATACATTCAGCTTAATCAAGCCATTGAACATGTAGGCACGGATGCTCCTGTCGCTCCTGAGCAATCTGCCAAGAAGAAAGCATTAACCATTCTTTTGCTCGGTACCGATACACGTGCTGAGACAGGTAGTCTGAATACCGATGTGATGATGGTGGCATCGCTTAATCCAAATACCAAATCTGCAACATTAGTTTCAATACCTAGAGATACCCAGATTAAGCTGAGTGGTGTCAAAACGAACAAAGCGAATGCTTTCTATGCAAATTTCGTAGCCGCGGATAAGAAGACGGCAGATGCGAAGACCAAAGAGCTGATTGGTCGATTCCTGGATGTGAAGATTGATTATGTAACGAAAATCGATTTCCAAGGGTTCGAGGAGGTTATTGACAGACTGGATGGTCTTACGATTGATGTCGATATGGATATGTGTTACACAGACAAGGCAGATGGAACGAACATTAAGCTAAAAAAAGGCGTTCAAACGCTTTACGGCCAAAAAGCGCTCGATTTCGTGCGCTATCGCAAATCCAACTGCGGCACGGCAGAGTCCAATGATATGGAACGTAATGCACGGCAGCAGCAGGTGATGGACAAAATATTGGCCAAGTTAAAATCTGTAGATGGAGTTTTGAAGTTAGGGCAAGTCATTGAGGCCGTTGGCAACCATATTAAGACAGACATTCCATCTGAGCAAATCAAAACATTTATTGGGACATATATCGGGATTGATCGCGATAAAATAAACTATATTCATCTCGAGGGAGAATGGGAAAGCCCCTACATCCTCTTGAGCAATGCCGATTTGAAGGCAGCCCAAACAGCGCTTAAGCTTACGCTGTCCCAAGGGAAGTAATTCTCTGAATGGACAGTTGTCTGCGGTAGGAAACTGCCAGTCGCTGTCTATGGATGCTTGACCGTTCTATGTGGTATAATGAGAACAAGCATCCGTTGCTTATACTCCCTCAAGACAATCAGGAGGATGAATGTATGGCCGAAACG
Source organism: Paenibacillus sp. (assembly GCA_029239545.1). Lineage (GTDB taxonomy): Bacteria > Bacillota > Bacilli > Paenibacillales > NBRC-103111 > Paenibacillus_AA. Next base: position 2,896 of record JARBUQ010000111.1, on the reverse strand, counting down.
CTATCTGCTCTAACGGAGCAATTACTGAATCATTTCAGTGAAGAGAAGCTTGCACTCCTCAGCACGATTGATGCAGAGACTGGAGTGCCAAGCCAGAACGCTATCTCGTGGGTACAGGCGGTTTCATCTGGCAAGATCCGGTTTGCATTGGATCAACGTTCTCGCATTGTAACGAATGTGAAGAGCAATCCACTAGCGACGATTACCGTATTTGCCGGAGGATCGGTACATGCTATCTCGGGTCGGGTTAGCGTTGTAGTGGATGCCCTTGAAGGGGTTCCCTTCAAGCTGGCCTGCATGGATCTGAACATCGATGCGGTACGGGATGTTATGTTCTATGGTTCACGCATTTCTGCTCAGCCGGAATATGAGAAAACATACGACAAACGCGCAGCCGATAAGTTAGACGGTCAAGTGTTTGACGCCATGAGTAAAGCCTAGATCCAGTGGACTAGGCTTTTTGTGTCTTATTAAGGGTTGTCCTACAGCTGTTTGTTGTTAATTTCTTGTCGGTCTTTCATTTCAGTAGGTGATTCATCAGGCGGATTTTTTTGTGGAGTGATGTCTCTAGGCAGTTGAGGGACTATGCGTCCGATAATGTCTGCCACTTCTTCTGCGAACCCTGCAATAGGGCGGCCATTATTAATATCCTCGCGCATTTCCGCAATTCGTCCGTTCAAACCTAAGTCAGCTGTTACGAAGGCATGAACACCGTAAGGATCCTTCTGAAGTGCTTCCGCTACAGAATATTTGATGACATCGACTCTGGAACGATCCAATTGCGGATCCACATCGATACCAACGATGGCAGTGTTACCCAGAACTACACATTTGACCGATTGCACCTGAGGCACACTAGCTGCAAGAGCTTCCAGACGTTCCCTTACTTCTTTTTTATTCGTAATGGGTGGTTTCTCCGGTATTGTCTGCTGGACCTTTACTTGTCCCGCTCCATTGCTGGGAGTTTGGTACGCCCCATCCTCAGGCGGGGTTGAGCCTTTCATGTTATGTCCGCAGCCTGTCAACACAGACACCAACAGCACCATGACAATCCAATATCGCATTATTGATCGCTCTCCTGTCTTTTCCTGATTCGTCTTCGTTAGTTTGTCCGCTTCAAATACAAATATGTACGCTTGTCGACACCAAGCCAGGGAGGTAACTCAAATGAGAAAAATCTATGTATTGGACACTAATGTGCTGCTCCAAGATCCTAACGCCATTTTTGCCTTTGAGGACAATGAGGTAATCATCCCTGCGATTGTGTTGGAAGAGATCGATACGAAGAAACGGAATGCGGATGAGATTGGCCGGAATGCCCGTTTTGTTTCACGTCTGATGGATGGGTTAAGAGAGAAGGGGCATCTGCACGACGGGATCAAATTAGAGCACGGGGGCAGTGTAAAGGTTGAGCTCAATCATCGGAGCTTTATGAGAATGCAGGAAGTATTCGGAGAGATCACCAATGATAATCGAATTTTAGCGGTTGCCTTGAACTATCACGCAGAGGAACAGACTAAGGAGCATCCAAGACCGGTCACTCTCGTTAGCAAGGATACGCTGGTCAGAATAAAAGCGGATGTGCTCGGTCTTAACGCCGAAGATTATTTGACGGATCGGATTGTGTCCTTGACGGATATGTATCCAGGATATTTGACCATTCATGTGCATCCGGGAATTATAGATAATTTTTATAATGCTAGATCTTTACCGGTTTCCAGTCTTAATCTGCCTTATGCTCTGCATCCACACGAATTTATTATTCTCAAGGATGAGCTTGGCACCTCCAAATCAGCCCTGCTCAAGGTTAACAGTGATGTGAAGAAGCTGGAGCCCTTATTCCTCAGCAACGAGCCAATATGGGGGATTGGTGCCCGTAATGTACAGCAGCGGATGGCATTAGAACTGCTGCTCAATGACGATATCCCTCTTGTAACCCTCACGGGTAAAGCAGGAACAGGCAAAACTCTGCTGACGCTGGCAGCAGGACTTATGAAGATAGAAGACGAACATAAATATAAGAAGTTATTAATCGCAAGGCCTGTCGTCCCGATGGGCAAAGATATCGGGTACTTGCCTGGCGAGAAGGATGAGAAGCTGCGTCCCTGGATGCAGCCGATCTACGATAATCTGGAGTTTCTATTCGATACGAAGAAACCTGGGGATATCGAGAAAATTTTAGCCGGCATGGGCAGCATTCAAGTGGAGGCTCTCACTTACATCCGCGGTCGATCCATTCCTGGACAATTCATCATCATCGATGAAGCACAGAACTTGTCGAAGCACGAGGTGAAAACAATTGTATCTCGTGTGGGTGAAGGCAGTAAAATTGTATTAGTGGGAGACCCTGAACAGATTGATCATCCTTATCTGGACTCTTCGAGCAACGGACTTACTTATGTCGTGGAGAGGTTCAAGAACGAAGGGCTGAGCGGGCACATCAATCTGGAGCGAGGCGAGCGCTCTCTCTTGGCCCAACTGGCTGCGGATTTATTATAAGTTATTAGTACACAAGTATATGTTGGAGGTTTACAGGTACAATGCTTGCGACACACAAACGAACAGAGCTCTTACAATTTTATAAGGATCACATTCAGCATCAATTGCTGCCTTTCTGGCATAAGGCGGTTGATGTACAGCATGGCGGGATATTCACCTGTTTCTCGAATGATGGCAGTACGCAGGTTAGCCGGGACAAATATACATGGTCCCAAGGGCGGTATGTGTGGTTGTGGGCAAGACTTGCCGAGGTTTGCCGAAAAGGGTTGATCGAGGGAGATGCGGAAGCTTACTTGCGTGAGGCAGGTCAAGCAGTCCGCTTCTTACGGACTCACGCTGTGCTTGACAATGGGAGCTGTGCCTTCCTCCTCACCGAGGAGGGCATAGCCAAAGAACC
>JARBUQ010000110.1 GCA_029239545.1 Paenibacillus sp. | reverse complement strand
ACATGCAGGCTGAAATACATCAAAGTGATTCCCAAAACCCCCATCATACCGCCATTGAGCAATATAGTTGGGAAGGAGGGCTTATTCAGTTTAATGAATCGCAGGGGGGTTACTCTGTTGTAAAAAAATAAAAATGTTGTGAGAATGGCTATGTTGATAATGAGGTCTTTCACCATGAAATGCTGCACCGTCCTATGTAGGTTCGATTCTGATCTGATCGCGCAAAAATAACCGTTAATTGGAATTAACGGATGGAAATCTGGTTGAGGAAGTAAGCATTATGAAGATTCTGGGTGTGTAATTTCACGTTAACACTTCCAATTAATTTAGTCAATGACGACGATTGGCCGCATTCTCTATGAATACGGTCTCATTGTTGTCAAGTAAAACTTATTAGCAAATTCTCATTATATTCTCATAACTGCCGATTTCCCTATACCCAGTAAAGGTTTGTTTGAAACATGGTAAATGATGGGCGTTTTCCTTATGGTAAGGTAATTATGGGTGCACCCCCCAAGCTGGATTTAAACCAATGCTAACCCATCATTTTTCCAAGGAGGAAGTTATGAACAACACGAAGAAAAACCGAATAGGTAAAACATTAGTGGTGCTAAGTCTCAGCCTCTCATTCGTATTCTCGGGAAGTTTGCTAATACCGCCAAAGGCTGCGCAAGCCGAAACAATAACGACCTCATCCGTAGCCAGTAACGTGATTTCCACAGGGAAGAGATTTTTGGGAACAAGATATCAGTTCGGAGCGCCTTCGGGTAGGACAAGCTCTTTTGATTGCTCTTCCTTCACTCAATATGTGTTCAAAAAACATGGAATCTCTATTCCTCGCTCCTCCAAGCAGCAATCCAAAGTAGGTAAATATGTAGCGAAGAGTCAATTAAGAGCGGGTGACTTGGTGTTCTCGGACACGAATCGGGACGGCGTTATTAACCATGTGGCGATTTATATAGGTAACGGTAAAATCTTGCACACGTATAAAGTCGGAGTCGGTGTGACGATCTCCAACTTTAAAGGAAGTACTTGGGACAAGACTTATGTTACCGCTCGTCGTGTAATCTGAAAACATGGGAACGCTCGGCTTTATAGCCGGGCTCCTTTAGATAGAATGGCTACATAGAAGTAACGACTCGCTCAAAGCGAGGGGAGTGCACTGTTTTAAGCTTAAGTCGTATTATAGATCAAACCGTAACATTATATGTTGTTTAACAACCTTCTGATCCGGGATCAGAGGGTTGTTTTTTTATGCGGTAAACGAGGCTTAAATTTCCAAAAATCATATTGACACAATCAGTGGGCGATGCTAATATACTCAATAACAAAGTAAGTTTATCGGAATAATGAGTTTGTCTACCGGACAGCCGGAGAACACTTCGTCTAAACAGATAAACGACATACTAACATTCATTTATAACAATTATTGATGAAAAGGGAGAGTTCTTATTATGAGAGAAAAAAATGTGCTCCGCTCACTTGGCAAATGGTCCTTATTAAGTGCAATAGTCCTATCCATGGTTACTCTAACTGCTTGCGGAGGAGGAGCATCAGAGAAGCCGGCAGCAAATGCAAGCGACGGAGCTAAGCTTCCAGCAGTAGAACTGCTCAATGTTTCCTACGATCCTACCCGCGAGCTGTATCAAGAATTCAACAAGGCTTTCTCGAAATATTGGCTGGATAAAAAAGGGCAGACCGTTACATTCAAACAATCACACGGCGGTTCAGGCAAGCAAGGAAGAGCGGTTATCGATGGCTTGGAAGCCGATGTAGTGACTCTTGCTCTGGCCTACGACATCGATGCGATCCAAGAAACAGGACTTCTTCAGAAAGACTGGCAGAGCAAGCTGAAGAGCAACAGCTCCCCCTATACTTCAACAATCGTATTTCTTGTAAAGAAAGGCAATCCGAAAGGAATCAAGGACTGGGACGATTTGATCAAACCAGGCGTTCAGGTCATTACACCGAATCCCAAAACATCCGGCGGCGCTCGTTGGAACTATTTGGCGGCTTATGGTTATGCATATAACAAGAATGGGAAGGATGATGCGAAGGCTAAGGAATTCCTTCAAAAGCTGTTCAAGAACGTACCTGTGCTTGACTCCGGTGCTCGTGATTCCACAACTACTTTTGTACAACGCGGAATCGGCGATGTCTTGCTGGCTTGGGAGAATGAAGCATTCCTCTCAATCAACGAATTTGGAAAAGACAAGTTTGAGATTGTAAACCCATCGGTCAGTATTCTGGCTGAGCCTCCAGTAGCAGTAGTGGATAAAGTGGTTGATAAGAAAGGTACTCGTGATGTCGCTACAGCATACCTGGAGTACTTGTACACAGAAGAAGGTCAGGACATTGCAGCCAAGAACTATTACCGTCCGCGTTTGGAAGCAGTAGCCAAGAAATATGAATCCCAATTCGCCAAGATCAATATGTTCACAATTGACGATCCAATCTTCGGCGGCTGGCAAAAAGCACAAAAAGCACATTTCGCAGATGGCGGAGTGTTCGACCAAATTTACAAACCATAATGACGGAATGGAATTCCGCCGGGCCGCGCAATTCGGGCTTTCGGCGGAACTCCTATAGACAGGAGAGACAGGTTCAATGGCGAAGGGTTGGAAAAAGCGCAGTATTATACCCGGTTTCGGTATTTCGATGGGTTTTACTGTCATGTATTTAAGTTTGATCGTCCTTTTCCCATTGTCCGCTATTTTTATCAAAACTTCTGGAATGGGCTGGGCGAAGTTTTGGCAAACGGTGACGGACCCAAGAGTAATTGCTGCCTATAAGGTAAGCTTCGGAACCGCATTTGGAGCGGGCGTAATTAATACGATATTTGGATTCATTGTGGCTTGGGTGCTGGTAAGGTACACGTTCCCTGGCAAAAAATTGGTCGACGCCTTAGTGGATCTCCCCTTTGCTTTGCCGACTGCTGTTGCGGGTATTGCTTTAACGACTATTTATTCGCAGAATGGCTGGATCGGGAGTATGCTGGAGCCCATGGGCATCAAGATTGCTTTTACACCGCTCGGAATTATGCTGGCTCTGACCTTTATTGGAATTCCTTTCGTCGTAAGGACGCTTCAGCCTGTCATTGAGGAGTTGGAGAAGGAAGTCGAGGAAGCGGCTGTCAGTCTGGGTGCAAGAAGGTGGAGAACGTTCTGGAAGGTTCTGTTCCCGGAGCTCTTGCCAGCTATGCTTACTGGGTTTACCCTGGCTTTTGCTAGAGCAGTTGGTGAATACGGCTCAGTTGTATTCATTTCAGGCAACATGCCTATGAAGACGGAGATTGCTCCCTTGCTCATTATGACGAAGCTGGAGCAATACGATTACATGGGGGCAACGGCGATTGCGATGGTCATGCTTATTATTTCCTTCCTGTTGTTACTGCTGATCAATTTCCTGCAATGGCGGTCGAATAGACATGCCACGTCATTGTAGAAGGGGAGGGCGAAATAATAGATGGCTGGTTACGTGACGTCTGCACCGAAGAAGGGCCCCAGTCCGGGTTCGAGGCCTGAGCATATTACAGAATCTCGCTTGGTACGAATTATATTAATCACGATTGCTTTATTGTTTTTGGGCTTCCTGCTTATTCTTCCCTTAGTCAGTATATTCGCAGAGGCGTTCCGCAAAGGTGCTGAAGTGTACTTCGCAGCACTGGTCGAAGAGGACGCGGCATCTGCCATTTGGTTGACCTTGAAGGTAGCCGCTATAACGGTGCCTGCCAATCTGATTTTTGGTGTTGCCGCTGCATGGGTCATAACGAAGTTCAGCTTCAAGGGCAAAAATCTGCTGCTTACTTTGATCGATTTGCCATTTGCAGTATCGCCTGTTATTGCCGGTCTTATCTACGTATTGTTGTTCGGCGCTCACGGGTGGTTCGGTCCATGGCTGCAAGCCAATGATATCAAGATTATTTTTGCTTTGCCAGGTATTGTGTTAGCAACGATCTTCGTCACCTTCCCGTTCGTAGCCAGGGAGCTAATTCCGCTCATGCAGGCGCAGGGAGCTCAGGAGGAAGAAGCGGCAGTCACACTCGGTGCAAAAGGCTGGAGGATTTTCTGGAAGGTCACGATCCCGAATATCAAGTGGGGCTTGCTGTACGGAATTATTTTGTGTAATGCAAGAGCAATGGGAGAGTTCGGAGCTGTTTCGGTCGTGTCCGGACATATCCGCGGATCGACCAATACGATGCCCTTACACATCCAGATTGTATATAACGAGTACAATTTCGCCGGAGCATTCGCAATCGCTTCTCTCTTGGTTTTGTTGGCGGTAGTGACCTTAGTTGTGAAGAGCATTATCGAATGGAAATTTCAACCGCGTCATAGCCAGGAAGGGGAATAATCCGCATGCATATCGTAGCCAAACACTTAACCAAAAGCTTTGGCAGCTTTCAAGCGACCAAAAATGTTAGCTTCGAAATTGAAAAAGGGAAGCTGATTGGGCTGCTCGGCCCAAGCGGAGGAGGCAAAACCACTATACTCCGGATGCTCGCAGGACTTGAACAGCCGGATTCAGGTGATATTCTTTTTCATGGGAAAAGAGTGAACGACCTGCCGCCTCAGCAGCGAGGCATCGGCTTCGTCTTCCAGAACTATGCGCTGTTCCGACATATGAGCGTATTCGATAATATTGCATTCGGGCTCACGGTTCAGAAGAGAACCAAAGCCCAAATCAAAGAGCGTGTAAACGAATTGATCGAGCTGACCGGTCTTAAAGGACTTGAGAAGCGGCTGCCTCAGCAGCTATCGGGTGGACAGCGGCAGCGTGTTGCGTTCGCAAGAGCGATTGCTCCTGAGCCGCAGCTTCTGCTTCTCGATGAACCGTTCGCCGCTATTGATGCCAAGGTGCGCAAGGAGCTTAGAACGTGGTTGAAGGATATGATTGATCGCGTCGGGATTACGACTATCTTCGTGACCCATGATCAGGAGGAAGCCGTTGAGGTTGCGGATCAATTGATGATCATTAATCATGGCAGTCTGGAGCAGCAAGGGTCGCCAATTGCTATCTACAAAAATCCTCAAACACCATTCGTGGCCGGATTCATAGGAGAGTCCAATCAGGTGAATGACCCATCACAGCTTAAAGGCTTCGATCAACCCGTCATCCCGAATGCCAAAGCAATGGTCAGACCAGAGTTTCTGGAGATCGGTTTTCCAGGAGAAATTTCTTTGCCCTCGGCATCAGAGGACGGGAAGGTTCGCAATATATACTTCCGTGGTACGAACTGGCAGATCGAGGTTGAAGTAGGAGCAAGCCGGTTGTTCGGCTATAGATCGCTTGAACTGCCTACTCTGGAGCCGGGAGATTCAGTCAAGGTGCTTGTACACCGCATTTATTTATTTAATGATACCGACAATGCTACACAGGAGAATAGATTGAAATTTGACCCTATGCCGGTCCATATTTAAGCAGTATCCACATGATAGAAGGAAAGCTTCGCAGACATGGCTTCACGATAACGGGTAAAATCAGGGAGGGAACCATCATGGCAAAGCCGTTAGAGGTTGATGAGTATTGGTCGGAACGGATCGTCCAAAGCGTGAATGGATTGGAATACGGAACGGTTCAAATAGTAGTCCATGACGGGAGAATTGTGCAGATCGAGCGAACAGAGCGCAAACGTTTCGAAGCAGAAGCTTCTGCGAAAAAACCAAAGGCAACGCAGGAGCCAATTAATAATAACCGATAGCAGTGCTCAACCGGTCAACCGGAGACTTTCTGCTCTCTGATTTTTATGCTGCAGCAGAGGTGAATCTGAAGGGAGGCAGGGTTTTATGCAGGAAGTAGATGTAGCGGAAGTGCCTGATTACAAGTTCGTCACTTATTGTTTCGAGCAATTCGGGCTGAACAAAGGAATCTATAATACAATCGATGATTGGTTATATGAATATGGCTTTCTGCATATCGTGGAGCGCCGACGAATCATTATTGCTTTTCTGCAGTCTCTGCAAGGGGGCCATTCCCGAAATACGTTTCTGAAATTCGGTAAAGGCGGATTAACGAAACAATTGTATGATTTTATCGGCAACTTCCATCTGGATACGAAGAAAAATCCGCTTCCGATCTAACCGGTTGCGGATTATTCCGTAATGCTTGCAGTTGCCTATTCGTCGTGCGTATCGTGATCCCCCGGATAACCCCCGCGCCCCAGACCTTCATGCAGCTCACGGTTCTCATATGTGAAACGATTGGGCGGTCTTTGATCCTTGCGCCAAGGAGTGCTTTTCCCCAACGATTCGGATGGGATGCTCATTGCGTAAGGCCCCTCGGGAAACTCCTCTGCTACCAGATCATTGCGCTGAGATTCCACCGTTGCAAGATCGGTATACCGATCGCGATCTTCTTCGATGAACCCTGTGGTTTCCTGCTGCGGATCGGGTTGTTCTGACATGATTGATCCTTCACCTCGCTGCTGCGGAAAGTTTGTTTACTCTCCCATTGTCCCACAGTGGACCAGTGAATATGTATCCGTCCCTAAATATCGGTGAATTGCACCATTCCTACAACTTCAATCAAGAACGTTCGAAGCTCCTCGGCCTGGTCCTCTTCAAGCTTGAAAATATGCTCCAAATATCCGGTATCCTCCAGATCGTCAGGACCAATAATTGCGCTGCGTCCGGATTGGATGTCAATGACAAGCTTTTTACCGAAAAAGCGATTAGTTGATGTGATAGCTAGATCGAAGCGCTGTAAGGTTTCTCCTACAAAACAGACAAAACGAGTAATCGTATCCTCCGATTCATCGTATAAAAAATCAAAATTAGTGGCTGACATAGGACCCCCCCTTTTAAAACTTACATAAGTGTGTGCTGAATGCGAAAGTATGCTCTGATTATACATGAAGCTGCCATGATCGGCAAAAGCAAACAGACTGAAGAAAAGACCCGCTTGTAAGAGATGGTTAATTATGGTATAGTGAAATCAATCATTATTCAAGGGGAAGCACCTCTTTCTACGATTTTATCGTAGGAGGGGTGCTTTTTTGCTGTCTAGTGACCCAATAATAGCCTATAGGAGGCAGATGCTTAGTGAATTTAGTGTTTTTGAACAGCTTTGAGAAACGGATGGAGGAGGATCGGATTGCGTCAGCTCAAGTATCCATTACGGAGCAAGGGGGCGAATGGTCGGTTGAATGGATGGAGGTAGACTCAGATGGACTCCCGGTAAGAGATGTATGGTTTAGCGGGATGAGCTGGAATGAGATGATGCAGAAATTCCGTAATCGGATTCAGAACAAGCGAAGCGAAGGTTATGCAGCCTTGGTTGATATGTGGAATGAGTTCCCCGTCATGCCGGGAGGCAAGGCCAGAATTTTACAAATGATGCACTATTATAGCGAATTGAACGGACGGGAGGAATTGTTCCAGGAGCTGCGTGCATGGCGGAATGAACAGGCCGGCAAGGAGAGCAAGTCCCCGTTCATTCTGGCCTCTAACCGGATGCTTCGTATGATCAGCGCGTTCCTGCCTCAGACGGTGGAGGAGCTTCGGCAAATTCCCGGTTTCGGTGAGTACAAGACAGGACTATATGGCGAGCCGTTGCTGCGGATGACGTCTTCTTATAGCAGAACTACTTCTTTTCCGTTAAATTGGATTTCGGATCATATTGATCCATCAGGCTTCGAGGATTGGGTAAGACAGCAATGGGACTTGCGGGCGAAGAATGAAGCAGAACGCAGAGAAACGAAGATGAAGCTGCTCGAAGGGATAGCAGAGGGCTTCGATCTTGAAGGACTGCAGCAGCGGCTGAACCTGCCTTCCCGGGAGCTGCTGACTCGGATTGAAGAGCTGGACAAGGAAGGCTACGACATGGAGCCGCTTATCGAGCCAGCTCTCAGGGATTTGTCTCAGAAGGAGAAGGAAGAGGCATGGCAGGCGTTCAAGGAGGCCGGAGACCGCTTCCTGAAGCCTATCGTGAAGCGTCTGTACGGGGACGAACGTGAGCCTGCCGGGGCTCAGCTGGAGAAGACCTACGAGTGGCTGCGCCTTCTTAGACTGCGCTTTCGTCGTCATGGCGGCGAAGCGTCCGGCATGACTGCGGTTATGACCGGGTAAGGAGCACTCAGGGAACATGTCGCAAGAAACTCTTCTCAAGCGGATGATTCGGCTGTACTGAATGCATCCCCCCGCTTTTTCTCTTCGTCGAAAGGGGACTGCTTGCGCAGTCCCCTCCTCATGATTAGAACCAATCTTTTTTCTTAAAAAAATAAAACATAGAGGTACCTGTAAGTACCATGAATCCTAAAACCGAGAAGTATCCGTATTTAGTCTGCAGCTCCGGCATGAAATCGAAATTCATACCATATATCCCTGTGATGATAGTGAGCGGCATGAAAATGGTTGTGAGCGCTGTGAAGATCCGCATAATTTCATTGGCCCGGTTGGCTACGCTGGCCTGGTACGCTTCCCGCAAGTTGCTGACCAGATCGCGAAACGTCTCGAAAGTTTCGGTAATTTTTACGGCATTCTCGTAGATGTCACTGAAATATTTTTGCAATTGATCATCGATCAACCGGAGCTCCTTCTTATTAAGCGTCCAGATTACATCTTTTTGGGGCACGAGCATCTTTTTCAGCCATAGAATTTCACTTCGCAGTCCGATGATCTCGTTCAAATGGCTTTTCTTTGTGTGTACGAGAATGTCTTCCTCCAGCTTTTCGATCTTAACCTCGATCCGGTCGCCCACGCTGAAGTAGTTATCAACAACAATATCGACCAGATGATACAGGAAACGGTCAGCTGAATTGACCTCTTCTTCCCACAGAATGGGTTTGATTGAGCGTATTTCATTAATTTTGCGCGGGGTAACCGTAATAATGGCATGTTTGAACAGGAATATATTAAGAGCGCGCAAAAATATTTCTTCATCATCATAGCGAATGCTATTGATCACTATAAAATAATGGGAGTCATAAATTTCAATCTTAGGGCGCTGCTCTTCCTCCGACAACGTATCCTCCACAGCCAGCTCATGCAACTGGAATAGTGGCTGCAGCATTTCCAGATCATTCACATCTGCATCGATCCAATAAAATCCATTATCAGGAGGGATCAACATTTGCAATGTGTCTTCTATCGTAGTGAAAATTCCATTCTGAACCAATCGTACTTTCATTCCACTTCACCCCTTAGCAGTTTCCCCAATTTGTCAGCTTTCAGCAGTAAACCTGAAATAAGCATCATGCAGCTGCGGCAGGATCATTCTCCTCCGGCTTGCATCATGCTCCAGCCTTGTGAATTTGTGCGGACGGCACAAAAACTGCTATAGGGGACAATTACGAAAAGGGCGGTTGGTAATCTGCTTGTTAATGAACCAACAAAAAGAAGCAACGCATGCCGGAATCAGACAATCGTCCTGGTCTATGCAGTTTATTCATAGGCTTGGGTCGGTCACCTTCCATTTAGCGTTCCCTCCTAATATCCGTTTGTTCTTCGTACTGCTGTACAAATTCTTGTTTAGTATACTCCTAACCCGTCCAACGCACAAGAAGATTGATCGTGAATGAATTGTAAAGGTTATCAGCACAAAGTATCATATGAAGCTGATTTGTAATTGGTGCGATTTGCGGTAATCGCTCGGAGTTGCTTTTTTGTGCTGCTTAAAAATTCTTGAGAATGTCTTGTAAGAACCATAGCCTACTTCCATAGCAATATGCTCCATACTCATTTGTGTTGATGAGAGCAATCCGCAGGCATGTCGAATGCGTACCTCATGCAGGATTTGCAGGAAGGTTTGCCCGGATTGGCGCTTAAGCAAATCACTCAGATGGGATACGCTCAAATGGAATTGCGAGCACAAGCTGCTAAGCGTCAGCTCTTCCTGATAGTGCATATGAATGTATTGGATGATGCTCCATAATGTTTTCTCGCTGCGAGCTAGTTTGCTTGTCTCGGTTGGCGCCGAATTCTGTTGAGACAAAGGAAGATGTACAGAGCGACGCAGAC
>JARBUQ010000109.1 GCA_029239545.1 Paenibacillus sp. | reverse complement strand
CAGGTGGAGCGGAGAAACGAAGTGTTCGCCTTTGTCTTTGGGTTCTAACCTCTAAAAAAATTAATCAAGGGAACCCAAGGACAACAGCCGAAAGTTTTCGAAGAAAACTACATCGTAAGCATAAGCTCGGAGCCCATCTGCCTGCCCTCCAGCACCTAACTGATCTCTGCCTCCAACGACCTGACTGGTAAACTTCCAGTCAAGTTTTTCTAACAAAATTACTATTATTCAAACTGTCTATCCCCGCCCACGTCGAACACTGCATAGACCTCGCGTTACTCGGCTGCTAGCGACCGATTATTAAAGTTAAGCATCCTAATAATCAGTCCCCTTCATTATTTTGTTCTTGTACGACTACCATTTCTTATGTTACGGTAAATCTGCAATCCAATCATGTATTCAATTGAACGAGTCAAGATTGGTCCGATGAAAGCAAGGCGGCAGAGGAGCCGATAATCAGATGAATTGGAGAACGATCAGTAAGCTCGTTGCAATGTTGTTATGTGTCATTATAGCGAGCGTGACTTACTATATCTTCCAGGCGGTATCGCGGGATAACAGCTCGCTGCCCACGGCCAAGCAGGGTGTATTGGATTTGACCCAATGGGATTTTACGAAGGACGGCATGATTCCTCTGGATGGGGAATGGCAGTTTACGTGGAATCGGCTGTACGAAACGGGTGCGCCCGATGGAGATTTCGAATATTTTCCAGTCCCTTCTCATTGGCGCAAAGGTGTTGAGAGACTAGAGGAAATGGAAAAAAAGGGAGCAGCCACTTATCGCTTACTGGTTAAGCTTAAGCCATCCGCTATTACATACGGTATTCGGGTTTCTTACATAAGAATGGCCAGTCAAGTGTTTGTGAACGGAGTAAGCGTAGGGGGAAGCGGTGTTCCCGGTTTGGACCGTGCAAGCTACATACCCGAGAACCAGCCTTACCCTGTATTTTTTGCAATTGAGGGCGATCAGGCAGAAATTGTTGTACAGGTGGCTAATTTCGATGCACCGTTCGGCGGCTTTGTCGATAGTATTTATATGGGCAAAGCGCAGGATATAAGCAGGCGAGATGCTGATTTTTTTGGATATGAGCTGACTGTTATTCTGGCGCTCCTGCTGATCGGGTTGTATCATCTCAGTATATTCGTATGGAGGCGTCAGGAAAGAGGATTCCTTTGGTTCGGGTTATACTGCTTAGGTGCTGCCACGGCATATGCAAGCTATGGGACTAAGCTATTCATGCATTTTACTCCATGGCTGTCCTTTGAGCTCTCGTATAAAGTGCAAACGATGTCTCAATATTTGGCGCTTATATTCCTGGCTTTCTTCATTCGCGCTGTGGGCGTGGAGCTTATCCCGTTATGGATTGTACGGATGATTCTATTGACAAGCGGAACATTTATAACAATTATTCTGGTAACGCCTTTTCATATCTTTACACAAGCTACTCCTGCATTCGGGTTTGTCCAGTTTTTTTTATATGCTGCAATGACCTCCCTGTTATATTTATCTTACATTCGCGGACAGTATGGAAGCTTCGGTCAGAGGAATGTAAGAATATTGACGATGGCCATATTCGTGTTGATGTTAAGCTTCCAGGATTTCGGGATGTTCCTGATGGGATGGACCAACCAGTACTTGCTAGGAACAATCTGTATGCTCTTGTTCAGTATTCTGGTAGCCCTTATGCTTGCACATCGATACGCCGAAGCATTTACGACGATTGAACAGGTAACCGATCAGTTGCGCAGCGCCGATAAGCTGAAGGACGAGTTCCTCGTTCGCACCTCTCATGAATTTCAGACACCTCTTAATGGTCTAATCAACATGACCCAATTCATGCTGGAGGAACGCGGAGGAGAAATGACCGAGCTCAATCGCGGCAACCTGTACATGATGCTCTCGATTTCACGCAGGCTTTCCTCGCTCGTTCGTGACATCCTCGATCTCGAAGCGATTAAGCGTGATGAAATTCATCTTCGTCTGGTACCACTCGATATCAAGTCTACCGTAGAGGTTACTCTTGAGACTTTTGCTTATATGGTAGAAGGGAAGAGATTCAGCATCCATAACCGGATTGAAGACGGGATTTCACTGGTAGCTGCAGATGAGAATCGATTCAGGCAAATTCTCTTCAACCTGCTTGGCAATGCTGTGAAATTTACTTCTGAAGGATTGATTGTAATAGATGCGGTCCAAGTGAACGCTCGAACGGTGAAAATAACTGTCGAGGATACGGGCATCGGGATTCCTCCTGAGCAATGGGAATCCATATTCGACAGCTATGATCAGGGTGAAGCTAATATCGCGGCAGAATACGGGGGGACCGGGCTAGGACTATCCATATCGCGGCGATTGGCAGAGTTAATGCACGGAACGCTTGAGGTAGAATGGTCGCAGCAGGAAGTGGGGACCCGGTTTAAGCTCACTCTTCCCATTGCGGAGGCTGACACTATTCATTCAGATGCCGGGTCTGATCGTGAGGATGCCACATTAAGGAAGCCTTCCGACGGATGGAGAGTCAGGGCTATGACAGCGGCAACCCGACCTATCGAACAAGACAGACCCCCCACTACTGAGCAGGTTACCATATTGGCAGTGGATGATCAGCCCTCCAATCTGCAAGTATTAACGAACATGTTCAGCAGCTCGTCATGCCGGATATTGACAGCAACGGATGGACAGGAAGCCCTTCAGCTTCTGAGCAAGCATAGGGATATCTCGCTGGTCCTGCTTGATGTGACCATGCCAAGAATGTCAGGGTATGAGGTGTGCAGACAAATTCGCAAGCAGTATCCGCTAATTGAGCTGCCTGTAATTATGCTCACGGCTAGAAACAGTCCCGAGGATCTGGTAGCTGGCTTTGCGGCCGGAGCAAATGATTTTGTAACCAAGCCGTTCTCTGCTGAGGAAGTAAGAGCGCGGGTGGGAACGCTTTTGCAGATGCGCCAATCTGTTCGTCATGCGCTCGCTTCCGAAATAGCATTCCTTCAGTCCCAGATCAGGCCTCATTTTCTGTATAATGCTTTGAACGCTATTATTTCATTTTGTTATGTTGACGGGGAGAAGGCAGCCGAATTGCTGACTCACTTAAGCAATTATTTGCGTAAGAGCTTCGATCTAACTGGTACTGAACAATTTGTCAGTCTCGCCAGTGAGCTTGAGCTTGTCCATGCTTATGTGCAAATCGAACAGAGCAGATTCGACGATAGATTAGTGATTGAATATGATATAGAGCATGCTTTGATGAACCTGCGTTTGCCGCCTCTCACGATTCAGCCCCTCATGGAGAATGCAATCAGGCATGGGGTGCTGAAGCGAATAGAAGGTGGGACAATTATTTTGACCATAAAGTCCTCGGATGAAGGGTTCGTTGTATGCGTACAGGATGACGGACTGGGCATGACGCAAGCCAAGCTGGCCGAATTACTCAACCGATCTTCCGAGCAGCAAACTGAAGAGCGTGTAGGGGTGGGACTAAGCAATATCGATAGGCGTCTTCGCAGTGTGTATGGAAGAGGTCTTGAGATAGAGAGCAAGGTGGGAAGCGGCACTGTAGTATCTTTTCATATTCAGACAAAGGGGCATTGAACTATATGTGGAAAGCAATCATAGTGGATGATGAGAAACCTGCTTTGCAATTGATGAGTAAATTACTTAGTGAGCAAGCCGACCTGAGTGTGGTGGGAAAGTTCATTCGACCCGATGAAGCGCTGGAACAAGTCGTTGCGCTGGAACCCGACCTTGCCTTTCTGGATATCGAAATGCCGGGGATGAGCGGTCTTGAGCTTGCCTCGCACCTGGTGGACCGCTTGCCTCAGCTTGAGATTATATTCGTGACAGCCTACAAGGATTATGCGCTTGAGGCATTCCGTGTGCATGCACTCGACTATTTGCTGAAGCCTGTAGGCTCAGCGGAGATTGCTTCCAGTTGGGAACGGGTCAGGCGGCGACTCGGGCATGACAAGACTTCCGTGGAAACGGTAAAAGTAGCCAGCTCCACCTGCTTCGGCAGATTCGAGGTGTTCGGGCCCAGAAGCAACGACCCGGTGCATTTCTCCACAGCCAAGGTTGAAGAGCTTATGGCATTCATGTTGGTTCATCGTGACATCAAGATGTCCAAGTGGGAGATCAGCGAGCAGCTCTGGCCGGGCTCGGACCCTGACAAGGCGGAGCAAAATTTGCATACCGCGATTTATCGGCTGAAAAAATCGATTGTAGAGCATGCCATCGATATACAGCTGGAGGTGGAGAGAGGGACTTACCGACTAAGCGGCAATCTGATCTGCGACTTCAACGTCTTCGAACGAACAATTGAACGGCAATCCGGTTTAGACGGGTTAAGTCTGGATGAGACAGAGAAATTATTTGCTCTGTATCGGGGACCGTTATTTGGCAACAAGGATTATTTGTGGAGTCAGTCTATTAAAGAACGGGTCAAGCGGCACTTCTCTTTGCTTGGGCGCGGGCTGGCATACGCCTATCTTGAGGCAGGCTCAGGCAGCAGCGCGAAAGAGACGCTGCAAAAGCTAATCGAGCTTGACTTCTGCGACGAGGAGTCCTTTGAACTGCTGCTGGAAACTTATGCGCATTTCAAAGAGCGTGCTTCTTTTATACAATATTTTGAGCGGTATGAGAGGATGCTGGAGGAAGAATTAGGCTTGAAGGTCAAGCCGCGTATGCTCGAGCTGCGGAATCAGGTGATGAACGACTGAGCCCGGAAAAGTGGAATGAGCCCACATTTCACATCATATGATGGATGCACGAAAAGTGGGACGAGCCCACATTTCACTTAAAGCACAGCGCTGGCAAGCAGCTCAAACGACCGCAGACGTTTTTTATAATCTGGAATGGAGTTTATTACCACAAATTCATCAACCTCATACTTCTCCCGGAGCTCTAACAACTGGGCTCGCACTTGCCCCGGATTTCCAACAACCACCTTACGATTCGTTTGCGAACGAACCTCCTCAGCTTGAGGATTTACTGGAGCCTGCTGCGGTTGCTGCTCCCTGTGGGGCTGAAACAAAGCTGCGCTCTGCGCAGCCAGCTGAACCGCCTCCGCCTCGGTATCTGCACATATTACGCTTACAGCCACAATGGCTGAAGGCTCTGAGCATGCCTTGGAAGGCTTGAATTGCTGACGATAAGCGCGTAACACCTCGACCCCGTTCTGCTCACTCATATAATGGCCGAACACATAACCGGTTCCGAATTCAGCTGCATACGAGGCACTTTTGTGGTTGGTACCGAGCATCCAGATCTCTGGCGATACAGGTGGAATGGGACGTGCCATAATCGGCTGACCGTCTAACTCATATTCGTTGGCAAGCAGCTTCATAAGGACGGAGAGTGTGTCCGGCAGCTGGCGGATATTCTCGAGAAAATTGCCGCTGAGAGCGATGCTCACGTGGGCAGATCCACCCGGCGCACGGCCGAGACCAAGATCAATTCGTCCAGGATACAGAGTGGCTAGGAGATTGAAGGTTTCTGCTACTTTCACAGGCTTGTAGTGGGGGAGCAGCACAGCTCCAGACCCGAGTCGAATCCTGCTGGTCTTTGCTCCGATATGAGACAGGATGATCTCCGGACTGGAGCAAGCCAATATCTCCATGTCGTGATGCTCGGCTACCCAATATCGATTATAGCCCAAGCTCTCTGCCGTCTGCGCCAGCAGTACGGCTTGCTCCAATGCCTGCTGAGGGCTTGAACCGGGGAATACAGGAACCAAATCCAACACGCTAAGCTTCACACTTGAACAACTCCTTATGATCATAGTCATATGGAACTATTTTAGCAGAAGTACTTGAAAGATAGGAAATGAGTATGTATACTCATTATATAGATATACACACTATACAGACTTAAACTGACTATTGAGGGTGATTGGGTGATTTGGCGGAGAGCTTGGTGGATAACCAGAAATAGTCTGAGAAGGTCTAAGGGCGGATTTTTGCTGTCCATAGTTTTTAATATATATTTTGGTGTCATTATCGGGCTTACAGTTAGTGATATGGTCAATATTTCACGGGAAGAATTGATCTGGAGAGATACATTTCTCGCTGATGGACTTATGTTTATTTGCGTGAGTGTGATGGGCTTCGTTATGACAAAGGATTATCGAACTTATTGGAGCACGGACTCCTTCTCAAGAAGGCTTGTATTTTTGAGAGTGATGCCGATTCGAGTAGAAGAAATTGTACTGTCCAGATTTCAATTGATGGTTGTTTCTATCATCCTGCTATGTCCTATGTACTTCCTTCCCTTATATTTTGTATCCGATTTGAGGGAGCATCTGAATGTACTGGAATATTTCGAATGGGCGATCACCTGGATGTGTATAAGCACTATGGTAGGCGGGTTTTATGTGTATGTGGAGCAGGGAGCTACGGGTAAGCGTTATTTAATAGCTAGCGTCGTTATAAGTATGTTTTTTTTGTTTGGCGCTGTCGCAATCGGCTTGACCGGTTTCAGTGTATTTCTGACTACGATTGATCTTGTGAAGGAATATGGCCTTTTAGTGCCGATCGTCAGTTTAATACTGACCTTCGTCGTCTCGATCGGGTGGATGAAGGTATGTGAGCGCCGCATACGCATGCGGGATTACGCTCGATGAAGGGGGTGATGACGTGCAGATTCCAATTCGCGTGTCTCCCGACTCTCCTGAACCGATGTATCACCAGATTGAAGTTCAGCTTAGAGGATTAATCGTAAGCGGCCAACTGAATGAGGGTACCCTGCTGCCTTCGATTCGTGAAATGGCCTTGGATTTGAACTGCAGTGTCATTACCATTCGCCGTGTGTATCAGGATTTGGAGAATGAAGGGCTCCTGCGAACCCGACAAGGAACAGGGACCTTCGTAGCTGCCGTCAGCACACAGGATAAGCAGGGCTACCGGAACCAAGCGGTGATTGAGGCCATACGAACAGCATTCGAAGCAGCCAGAGGCGTGCAGTTCACTCGTGAAGAGATGGAGCTGCTGCTGAAGCAGGCCATGGAGGAATGGTATCCGAACGAATAAACTTGCAGGTGTTGAAGGGAGGAATCCGATGTGAAGGATCAACCAGTCATACAAGTAACCCGATTAGTAAAGGATTACCCGGATTTTCGACTCGGGCCGGTCAGCTTTCAATTGGAGCGGGGTTATGTGCTGGCAATTGTAGGGCCGAATGGCTCCGGCAAAACCGCGATGTTCCAGCTGTTGATGAACATTGGCCAGCCCGATCAAGGAGAAATTCAGTTCTTCGGGGAGAGCATGACGGATCGGGAATTGGAAATTAAACAACGGATCGGTTATGTAACAGAAAATTCGTATGTCGATGAGCAAGCGTGGAGAGTAGAGGAATTCGCCAGCTTTTATGCCTATTGGTACCCCAATTGGAATAAAGCAAGCTGGGAAGCTAATCTGAAGCGTTATGACATCGATCCCCGACGCAAAGTCAAGGATTTGTCGAAGGGGATGAAGCGCAGAGTCGGTTTCAATCTGGCCATGGCCCAGAACCCCGATTTACTGCTGCTCGATGAGCCGTCCTCTGGTCTCGATCCGCTGGCCTGGCGTCTTATGCTGGAGGATATCCAACAATTCATGGTTGACGGGACGAAGAACGTCATACTCGCCACTCATACCATTGAAGAGGTGCGACGATTAGCGGACTATGTAGCCTTCATGTACAAGGGCCAGATGCTTGGCTTTTATGAGAAGGACACGTTGCTTGATAGCTGGAAATCGTTCACGGTGAGTGCGGAGGCTGTCAGTATGGCGTCTATACCCGGTGTTGTCAGAATGGATACGTATCGGGGATGCCGGTTGATAAGCCAGTTTGCACAGCTCACAGAACAAGCCTTACGAGCTCAGGGTATCCCCATTCTGCAGATTCAATCTGTTGAGCTTGATGAAATATTAGCCTGCTTCATTCAAATCGAGGCAAGCCCACATGCACATAAGGAGATGAAGTGAAAATGAGTACATTGAAGCTGGAACGGGTAACGAAGCAGTATGGCAGTAAAACAGCGGTTAACGGCATTAATATAGAGGTGAAAAGAGGCGAGATATTCGGTCTGTTAGGTGCCAACGGAGCTGGAAAAACAACAACGATGCGAATGGTGCTTGGCCTTATTTTGCCGGACGAGGGTAAGATTGAGTGGAAAGGAAAAGGATATACCGAGGAACTGAAATCCTTGCTTGGTTATTTGCCTGAGGAACGAGGCCTGTATCCCAAAATCAAGGTATCTGAGCAAATCACTTATTTGGCACAACTGCGGGGAATGGGTCGCAAGGAAGCAGATCAAAATCTGCGAAGCTGGCTTGAGCGTTTCGAGGTTTCCGAATACTATGACAAAAAAGTGGAAGAGTTGTCCAAGGGGAATCAGCAAAAAATTCAATTCATTGCTGCCGTCATTCATAATCCGGAAATTCTCATTCTGGACGAAGCTTTCAGCGGACTAGATCCTGTGAATGTGGAGCTGTTGAAGAAGAATGTGAAAGAGGTGCGCGACCAGGGCACAACGATCCTGTTCTCGAGCCACCGAATGGACCATGTCGAAGAGCTGTGCGAGAATATCTGTATTTTGCACAAATCGAATACCGTGTTGAAGGGCAACCTGAAGGAGATCAAACGATCATTCCCGCGTGAGCGCATTCTGCTTGATACCGAGAATGAGGTGAAGGGACTCACTTCCATTCGTGGTGTTGTCGAGGTCAATCGCCTGCAGACTTGGACAGAAATTCACATTTCTCATCCGGATGCCGCACAGGAAATATTACGTACCGCTATACAGCAAGGGGAAGTGAATCGGTTCCAAATTATGGAGCCCACTCTGAATGAAATTTTCATAAAGACGGTAGGTGGCAATCATGAATAAAATGTGGACAGTAGTTGGATTTACGTTTCGTAACAAAGTACATGCTAAATCTTTTCTGATCTCAACAATAATTTTTGCTGTAATTATCTCGGTCCTTATTAATCTTCCGAATATTATTTCGAAGTTCTCAAGCGATGAAGCAACCAAAATTGGAGTCATAGAGAACGGGACAGAAATTACTCAAATGCTGCAAGCTTATTACAGTAAGCAGGAGGTGCCCGAATACGAAATTGTGCCTCTGAAGAGTACAGGTACCAAGGAAGGCAATGAGCAGCTGGCGTTGGATCAAATAGCGGAAGGTAATATTGAAGGGGTGCTTGAGCTGACTGACGATCCGGCAGCAGGGTTCCCGAAGGCAGCTTACAAATCCAAGAAATCGATGAGCTTCTCCTCTACGAATAAGCTGCAGACGGTGTTGCAGATCCTCAAGACAGAAATCGTCGTGAAGGATATCGGGCTGAAAGCGGACCAGCTTGCCAAGCTTAACTCTCCCGTGAAGCTGGATACCGTTCAACTTCAGCAAGGTGATACAGGCAAGTCTGAAGCTGAGATGGCGATGGCTTATATCCTGGTTTATGTTTTGTTGTTCTTGCTGTACATGGGTGTAATTGCTTACGGCAATATGGTGGCTATGGAAATTACCGCTGAGAAAAGCTCACGGGTAATGGAATTGCTAATTACAAGCGTGTCCCCATTGAGACAAATGTTCGGTAAAATCATCGGCATCTGTTTACTAGGTCTTCTGCAGATCGGAATGTTCATCGCAATAGCGGTTGCCAACCTGGCTATACCCGGGAACAGTGAGATGCTCAAGGATCTGGACATTAATCTAAGCGATCTGGATCCGATGCTGCTGGTCTACTTCGTCATCTTCTACCTGCTTGGGTACTTCATCTATTCTACCCTGTTTGCAGCAGTAGGATCGCTGGTCAGCCGCACAGAAGAAGTAGGTCAGGCGATTATGCCGCTTACTTTCCTCATCGTAGCTGGATTTATGATCGCTATGTACGGCTTGCAGAACCCAACGGCGCCTTTCGTTGTAGCGATGTCCTTCGTTCCATTCTTCTCGCCATTGATTATGTTCCTGCGGGTAGGGATGAGCGATCCGGC
>JARBUQ010000108.1 GCA_029239545.1 Paenibacillus sp. | reverse complement strand
CAAAATCAGCTAACAGCCGCTGCTGCATCATCGCAAAATTTTCCTCACCTTCCCAAATCACTTCCTCCTTGATGCCCCCGTCCTCATAATAATCCAGGACAATGCTTCCCTGCCCGAAAAGCTTGAATGGCGTATTCTGTTCTGGATGCGGCAGGTAAAGCAAGCACAACAGCATCAATGTCAGGGTCTCTAATTAACGCCTCCACACTTGAATGCACCTTGCCTATTCCAAAGTCCTTTGCAGCTTCCCGTGCGTTCTCCTCATTTAGATCAACTACAGCACCTGAATGGACAAAGGGGAGGGCTTCTTCTCGCTTGACTAGGATTGAGCTTTGCGATACAGCTCACGGCTTTTATAACCCGCCTGAAGAATCATCTTCATTTCCTCTCGACGATTTGCTTGCGTTTCCTCTTGTTTAGCGCTATAAACATAACGTGCCCAATCTTTGCGATACCCTGGGGTAAGCGATTGATAAATGGTAAGCAGCTCTGGAGTATCCTCCAAATCCTTTTCCACAATTGGAATGAAGGAGATATAATCGTCTACACGTTGGCTTGATTTTGAAGAAGACTGGTCTTTGCTCCCAGCGTCTTCCTTTAGCCCGACAACTGTAAAGACATCATCCAGCCCAACCATACGCGCAAACTTAATATTGCTTGTCCCGATATACCCATTCTCGTCGCTGCCCAAACCCTCTAACAAGTCATCCCGATGAATAAAGGTTGGATAAACCTTGTTGCCCTTTTTGGGATACGCTGCAAAGAGAAAGCCATTTTTGTTGAGATGCTGATGTTCAATTACACGATCAACCAATCCCCTAAAAGACTCCATATCCAACACAAAAGCAAATATGAGATCATACGCACGATCCTTGAGCACAGTATCATAGCCTGCCAGCTCCGCTAAATAATCTGTTCCTTCAGGTTCGTTCAATACTGCCACTTGATCGTATTTTCGCAAATTCAGCTTTTCTACTATCGTTTTAGCCATTATGCTTCATCCTATCATTTGTGTCATTGGTGATATACAGCCTTGCCAGCAGCACTGAACCCGCATTTATATCTTTTTAACAAATTCAGATTTTAATTTCATAGCTCCAAACCCATCAATTTTACAATCAATATCATGATCGCCTTCAATCAACCGTATATTTTTCACTCTTGTACCTATTTTTATGACTGATGAACTGCCTTTTACCTTAAGATCTTTGATGACTGTAATAGAATCACCGTCGTTTAGGACATTTCCATTTGCATCTTTGACAATCTTTAGCTCTTCCTTATTTTCGGTTTCTAATTCCAATGACCACTCATGACCACACTCCGGGCACACAAAAAGACTCTCATTTTCGTACGTATATTCTGAATTACATTTTGGGCAGTTGGGATAACTAGACATATTTTCATTTCCTCCATTCGTTACAGTTAAGTATATTTGATAATCCCCTATGATTCCACTAGGATTGTGATCCATGCTCAGTTACTTTTCATTTACTTACTTTATAATATTTCAGCTCTTACATAAGGACTATGTCTTCAGCTATACTATTTGCAGAACATCTCTACACAAGCTCAAGATTGTTGAAACGGTTTTCATGAAGCACTAAGGAGGACATTGTTTATGAGGACGATGAAGCTTGGAAACAGCACATTAGAGGTGCCGGTCGTTGCAGTCGGCTGCATGCGTATTAAATCGCTGGACAAAGCCGAAGCAGAGCAATTTGTCCAGACAGCGCTAGAAGAAGGTGCAAATTTCTTCGACCATGCAGATATATACGGTGCCGGGACTTGTGAGGAAATATTCGCGGATGCTCTCCATATGAATGAGAATATTCGCGAGAAGATCATTCTGCAATCCAAGTGTGGCATTCGAAAGGGAATGTTCGACTTTTCCAAAGAACATATTCTAGAGTCGGTAGACGGCATCCTGAAGCGGCTCAAAACCGATTATTTGGACATTCTGCTTCTGCATCGTCCGGATACGTTGGTAGAACCAGAAGAGGTTGCAGAGGCTTTCGATATTCTTGAAAGCTCGGGAAAAGTGCGGCATTTCGGCATTTCCAATCAGACTCCGATGCAAATCCAATTGCTGAAGAAATATGTGAAACAGCCATTTGTTGCCAACCAACTACAACTAAGCATCACCAACGCCAATATGATTTCTAATGGATTTAATGTGAATATGGAAAACGATTCTGCTGTGAACCGCGACGGCGGCGTGCTTGATTATTGCCGACTGAACGATATCACCATTCAGCCTTGGTCGCCTTTCCAGTATGGATTCTTTAAGGGCGTGTTCCTCGGAAATGAAGAGTTTCCTGAATTAAACCAAATAATCGATGAAATCGCAGCCAAATACGAGGTTAGCAATACTACGATCGCCATCGCATGGCTTTTGCGCCATCCCGCAAAAATGCAGCCGGTTATCGGTACGATGAATATCGACCGGTTGAAGGATTGCTGTAAGGCAAGTGATGTCCATCTGACACGCGAAGAATGGTATGCTATCTATCGCGGGGCAGGCAATGTGCTTCCGTAGATTCTTATAACGAATGAAGAGCGCTGACCCAGGAGGTCGGCGCTCTATTTATGAGCCACAAGGATGGCATGTTACGGAAGCTCTCCATAGCGCATAAAGCTGTCATTTGCTATGATAGATTTTGGATACAATTGCTGAAGTCATTGCAACGTCTGGTCAATCGTGTGGGGTGATCTGAGATGCGTTCTTTTTGGTTATGGTTTTCGTTATTGGTTGTTGCCTGGATGGGCTCCTTTCTACATATTTCACCTGAAGCAGATGAATTGATTTGGCCTATGCTGCTCAGCGCATCTTTCTTTGCTGCCTTTTTTTTATCTCCGATATTTCGGGATAAGCCTGTCGCTTTGACGATCGTATTAGGCGCAGCTTCCCTACTCGCCGCTGGCGCGCTTTGGCCCTGGATGGGTCAACCCCTCAATCCGTACCCGCTCCTCGTGTTCTCACTGCTTGCTGGGAAAGCCGTGTATCGCCTCCCTCCGGTCTATGCGTCGATCATTGGTTTCCTTGTGCTGGCTGGAGCAACCGCTCCCGCATTGGCAGGTTACCCCAGCTTCCCGTTGTTATTCACGGGCCTATACGCTGTAGTTTTCGCAATCGGTATGATTGTGTTCAGCACATTAGCAACGAATTATGAAGATACAACCGCCCGCAGTGAAGCGCTGCTGAGCGAATACCGCAAGCTGAAACGACGGCATATCTCGGATGAGGAAGCAGCTCGTCAAGAGGCGAGGGCTCAGGTAGGACGGGATATTCACGATTCGGTCGGCCATAAGCTGACTGCGCTGCTGATGCAGCTTGAGGTATACCGGATGCAATCGGATGATGAGACGAAGAATAAGCTGGAAGTACTCAAAGCATTAGCCAAAGAAAGCCTGGAAGAGACCAGGAGCGCTGTAAGAACGCTGAAGCAGCAGGAAATAGGCGGATTGCAGGCGATATTGGGCCTCATTCGCAGGCTGGAAGCGGAGAGCTTCATCCGCATTCAATTTACCGTCAAGGATGGGGCACTGTCAGCGCCTCTCAGCAATTCGCAATCGATTGCCGTCTATCGTGTCATCCAGGAGGCATTGACCAACGCGATGCGTCACAGTAATGTCAGAGAAGCTGAGATTATGTTTGAAGCTCCTGGCGGCGGAAGCGTGCTTCGTTTTGAAGTGGTG
Source organism: Paenibacillus sp. (assembly GCA_029239545.1). GTDB lineage: Bacteria > Bacillota > Bacilli > Paenibacillales > NBRC-103111 > Paenibacillus_AA. Next base: position 6,273 of record JARBUQ010000108.1, on the reverse strand, counting down.
AACCGACAAAAGGACAACAAGCCTTTCATGGAAGGCTTCGGATTGCAATCGATGCGCGAGAGAATGGAACAAGCCGGGGGACAGTTGGAGCTTGTCGCCTACGACAGCCATTTTATCGTGCGCGGCACTTTATCGATGTTGAACAAAGGGGAGGAAGAAGCATGATCCGAATCCTGCTTGCCGAGGACCAGTCGATGGTCCGTTATGGCTTGAAAATGATGATCGAAACCGATCCGGAATTGAAGGTGAATGGCGAAGCCGGTAATGGGAAGGAAGCGGTGGCGCTTTGTGAAACGCATACGTTCGATGTGATCGTGCTTGATATTCAAATGCCGGAGATGAACGGACTGGAGGCCGTAAGGGTTATCCGATCGCGGTGGCCGCGCAGCAAAGTACTGATGCTTACAACGTTCAATGATGACGAATATGCGCTGGAAGCCTTGAAGAGCGGAGCGCACGGATATATGCTGAAGGATGCCGAACCGGAGGCGCTGATCCGCTCGATCCGAAGCTGCTTTGCTGGCGGCCTAGCGCTTCAAGACGATGTGGCGGCCAAGGTCATTCCGCGCCTGCTGCAGGGCAAGGAAAAAGCAGCGGTGGTTGATGCCTCGATTACGCCGCGCGAGCTGGTCATTATCCGACTAGTAGGTGTAGGAAGAAGCAACCGGGAAATCGCGAATGAGCTAGGACTATCAGTCGGAACGGTTAAAAATCATATCAGTCAAATTATGGACAAGCTTGAGCTGCGCGATCGGACACAGCTGGCTATCTACGCAATCCGGCATAATATAGTATGACTGAAGTCATGGTTCGTGATCATAGGAATGACGGAAGACAGTGATATCACTGTCTTTTTGTTTGTAAACTTAAATCATGGGTAGGATGATCAAGGAAAAGGGAGGCAGATGTTATGCTCGAAACGGTGGAGCTACGTAAAGTTTTCAAAGGAAAGGTCGTTGTGGACGATGTGAGCTTATTCCTGGATAAAGGGGAATCTATCGGTCTAATCGGGCCGAATGGAGCAGGCAAATCAACGACCATATCGATGATCTCGTCGCTGCTCAGACCGACTGAAGGCGATGTAAGATTAAATGGGAAAAGTATTGTCAAGTATCCACAGGAGATCCGTAAGGTGCTTGGCGTCGTGCCGCAGGAAATCGCATTATACGAAGAATTAAGTGCTTATGAAAACCTTAAATTTTTTGGACTTATCTACAAGTTAAGCGGCATTAAGCTGGAATCGAAAATTCAGGAAGTGCTGGAAATCGTCGGACTGAGAGAGCGGCAGAAGGACTTAATCAAAACATTCTCGGGCGGCATGAAACGTCGAATTAATATTGCCGCAGCGCTTCTTCACGACCCTCAGATTGTGATCATGGATGAACCTACTGTCGGCATCGATCCGCAGTCCCGCAATCACATCCTCGATACAGTTCGACTGTTGAACCGGGAGAAAGGTACGACGGTCTTATATACGAGTCACTATATGGAAGAGGTCGAGCAGCTGTGCAGCCGCATGTACATTATGGACCATGGCCGGATTATCGCTTCTGGAACACATGAGGAGCTGCAGCGCATTCTTTCCGGAGAAGACACGTTGTTGATCCAGCTCAATGCTCCAAGTCCCGGACTGATCCAGGAGCTGCAGGCTTTGGAGCCGGTCAGACTAGTCGAAGAAACGGAAAAAGGGCTGAAGCTGATTGTAACGAAGCAGAGCAGCATTCTAATCTCAGTCGTTCAGGCCGCTGAACGGCAAAAGGTGCAAATCATCAACATCCACGTACACACCCCCAGTCTGGAGGATGTTTTCCTTCATTTGACGGGCAGAACATTGAGAGACTAAAAGGGAGGGATTGCAATGTTACCCTTTTTCAAAAAAGATTTTCTAATCCTTTGGCGTGATCGCAAGGAAATGTTGATTGCCGTTATTACACCGCTTGTTCTAATTGTCGTGTTAGGCTTTGCAATGCCCAACTGGGTGGAGAATCCAACCGAAGCGCTCGATATGAAAATCGCCATCGTGAAGGAAGACAATGAGAATGCCGGGCTTGAGAGCTTCAGGGATTCGCTTAAATCAAGGTCACTGCCCCCCGACAAAGCAGCTATTCTGGCCGGGCAAGCAGAGCAGTTGCAGCCGGCCATGCTGTTGATGCAAATGTTGAAGGGCGAAGAGGTTGGTTCATTCGTAGAAACTGCCGAATTGGATTCCGAAGCTGCTCTGCAGCAGCTTGAGGATAAAAGAATTACCGCCATTATTACAATACCCAATGGGTATACGCTGGCTGCATTGAACAAGATGCTGCTGAATGAAGGGGAGGGCTCGACCTTGCTCCTGACAGCGGAGGAATCATCGATCAAGGTCGATGTACTTCACACTATGATTGAGGGGTTCATGCAAACAATGAATGATCAACTGGCATTGGGACATGCGTCTACTGAGGGCATCACAGAAGCTCTGATTCATAACAATCCCGCGATACCTACCGGAGGACGCGAGTCGGTCGAAGGGTTCCAGATGATCACTTCGTTTCAATACTTTGCGGTGTCAAACAGCATTCTATTTGCCTTATTCCTATCAATGACTACAGCGCTGAAAGCCATTACCGAGAGACGTGAGCACGTGCTTCACCGGATTCTTCTGACCGGCAGCCACCCGATCCGTTATTTGGCCGGCAAAATCAGTTCAACCTTCTGCATAACGTTGCTGCAAATGACTTTCATCTTTCTTGTATGCCACTTTGCTCTTAACGTGTTCCCGGACCGCTCCCTGCAATTCTGGCTCGGTATCGGACTGATTACACTGATCTTCTGTTTCTGTGTAGCAGCGATGTCCGCCGTCTTCACCTCATTGTCATTCCGCATGAAGGAAGCGGAAGCAGGCGGGCTGATGATGTTCATCATCATCTTGATCGGAACGATCGGAGGCAGCTTCGTACCGGTATATATTCTGCCTAACTGGCTCAGACAGATTGGGGAATATACACCCAATGGTCTCACGTTATCCGTCTTCATTCAATGGATTCAACAAGGGGATTATTCCGTTGTCATTGTACCACTTTTGCAGGTGGTCATCTTCTCCCTCATCGTTGTCCTTGCAGGCGTATTCCTATTCCCGAAAAGGGGGAAAATCTGATGTATCCGATTGTACTAGCACAGTGGATGAAAGAAAAACGCTCTCCCTATATGCTGTTGTTGTTTATCGGCTTAAGCGTAATAGCAGTTATGTTGTTCGGTATGAATACAGAGAGCAAAATGAAGATAGACCTCTTCCGGGCGGAAGGCGTTACGGAAGCAGCTGCAGCCGAGTGGATCGAACGGCTGAATGAAAGCGAAGCGTTCGAATTCGTCATCCGTGGGGAGCAGCAGGCACGAACATCGGTGAGCGAGGGACGTTCGACGCTAGCCGTGCAGTTACTGCAGGATGATTATCGGATTCTTGCTTCGATAGAGAGTTATAATGTTCAACTGGTGGAGCAGCATGTGCAGACCATATTCCAGAAGGAACTGCAGTTGCTCGCCGCTGCGGAACAATCGGGCGATCCGGCACGATTCAAGCAGAACGTTGAGCAATACCTGGAGCAGCCTCCATTAAGGCTGCAAGCAAAAGCACCCGACGGCCGAGAGATCATCTCCTATGACATGGGACTGCAACTGATGTTCGGATTCTCATTGTTCCTAGTTATGTTTACGATCGGATTCAAGATCAATGCCATTAATGTAGAGAAAACATCTGGAATCTGGAACCGAATGATCCTGTCTCCAGTACGAAAAACGCAAATGTATCTAGGTCATCTGGTATACAGCTCTGTTATTGGATTTATACAAGTTCTCATTGTTTACCTCATCTTTTTATACGTGTTCAACTTCAATCTCGGTGAGCACTTCGGAATGCTGCTTCTTGTTTCGGCAATTTATACGGTTGCCATCGTTGCGATGGCGATGCTATTCACAGGGATCACCAGAACACCCGAGCAATTCAATATGCTCTATCCCTCGATCGTTCCGATCATGCCATTGATTAGCGGCGTTTATATGCCTCCAGGCACACTAACCAATCCGATTCTGCTATTCATTGCCGAGTTTCTCCCGCTTACCCACGCCATGGAAGCTTTGATGGGAATCACGGTCTATAATGCCGGATGGTCGGATATCTTCATGCCGCTTGCCAAGCTGCTGCTGACTGCGGTGATCTGTATGGGCGTGGGGATTAACCTTGTGGAGCGAGGCAAGAATTGAATTTTATAAGGGAGCTGCCGAAGAAAGAAGTTGATTCAATTTGTTCAACCTCATTGATAGTGTTCATAGAGTTGGCGAGATTTCTCCGAAGGCTGCAGACCAAGTTCTTTAAGCAGCAATTGCGTATAATGCTCATAATAATTATCGAGGGACTGTCGATCTCCCATGGCTCCGAATATTTTCAGCAGCAGAAGAGTTGACTCTTCTTCAAACTCATTGCGGGATACAATTCTTCTCGCAATGTGCGCTGCTTCTTTAAATTGCTTCCGATCCAGCAGCCAGCTTGCGAGACGCTTGGCATAGGAATCATACACAATCGATAACCGCTCTCGTTCCATAGTTGCCCACTCAAAGGACTTATCCTCAAACAGTTCTCCTGCAAACTGTTTCTCCAAATCTATTGCCGCCGCTTCATTCGCTGCATCGATTTCGGATAATTCCACAACGGCCTGCTCGAATCGTATAAAATCGACATCTGCTTGATCCAAGTCTACACGATACTGCTCTTGCGCTGAGATGACCATCTCCTTGAACCCATGCAGCGACAAAGCCTTCCTAAGCTGATAGACCGCCGTATTAAGATACGCTTCTGCATTCTTAAGAGGCATCTCCGGGAAAATATCCACCAGGATTCGGACTTTGGTTACACTTCGACCTCGATTAACAAGCAAATAGGCGAATAGCTCCATGCTTTTCTTGGAAATCCATTTCACTGCACCGGCTTGCTTGCTGCTTGCCTCGAAGCAACCTAGTCCCCGAACCGTCAGCTGATTCGCTGAGAGGTCGCTACTATTATCAGAAGAAGCACTGCGTATGCTAGCTGCTCTAGTGATCGTCTGGGTCAAGCGCTTTCTGGAAATCGGCTTAACCATATAATCCAATGGATAAACATCGTAGGCTCGAATCGCATATTCTGCATGAGAAGTGGTAAACACGATGTCAAGATCTGCACGTACTAAACGCAAGCTGCGGGCCAGCTCCAATCCATCGTCCGCAGCGATTTGGATGTCCAGGAATACGAGATCTACCTCCCTTTCCAGTACAAATTCTAGCGCGTCTGACGCATTCTGAAAGCTCCCGACAAGCTCCACGCCTTCCATATTCGACAGCAGCCGCTTCATAGCCAACAGCATGGCAGGCTCATCGTCAACAATGAGAACTTTCATCACTCTGTCCCTCCTCTCATAGTGAAGTGGAATACTCTTGATTTTTTCCGGCACCGCACACCGCCGGATAACCTATTTCATTTTCAATCCTAGGAGACCGACGAACGAAGAGGCATGGTGCTGTGAAATGATACAGCCATTCAAGTCTTCTATTTCCACAATCAAACCGCTGAACTCACAGTCGCTGAGATCGATTCCCTCCAAATTACAGCCTGAAAGAATCGCCTGATCGATTTGGCAAACAGTAAACGATGTTTTTTGCAATGCGGAATGATAAAAGTCAGCGCTGATCAATGAACTGTTCTCAAAGGCGGCCTGCTTAAAATTGGTAAATCGAAATGAGGCGTAATTGCTTGAGCAGCCAAGGAAACGAACATTCTGGAATCTGCTCCTCGTAAAGTCCGTCCCGATCAACTTGCAATTTCTGAACTCCGTTCGATGCAAGAACGAATCGGTAAGACAAACGTTCGAAAGATCGCATTTTTCAAAAACTACGTCTGTCAGTTCAATACCAATCAGAGAAGATTCCGTAATGGTTACATTCTTGAAAATGAATTTTTCAAACGAAACTTTCTTGGCATCCTGACTATCAATGGTGACGTCCTTTAGGTATCCGAGACGAAATTCGTCCTTCGTCTGAAGCGAGTTTGCTTCATGAGTCAGGATTGCCAGGTTGTCATCAGGGATTTTCGGCGGGTCAATCTTAGGTTTCATTTCATTGATTCTCCTTTAATAGGCTCGTCCTAGCCTATTCATCGTCCGCAAGCATATGCACAATTACCCTCCGAGCTACTTTAATAGAAGTGTTCATTCCTATGATTTTATCTTACACATACTACATATTCAACTATCCTGCACGTTCGCTAAAAAA
>JARBUQ010000107.1 GCA_029239545.1 Paenibacillus sp. | reverse complement strand
TCTTTTACGAACTGGACCTATGTGACTATGACGCCAACTGCTGAATTGAATAGAAAGCTCAATAGTATTGAGAACGCTACTCTGGGAATGGTTGCTTTGCTGTCCGGTATTTGGGTCCTGCTGGCTGTGTTAGGCTCTAACCGGTTATACGTTCCGATTCAGAGGCTCTTGTCCATATTCAGCTCCCAACCTTCTGAACGAAGTGACGCTATTCAGACACTGGATCAGACGATGCGACAAATGATGGCTGCAAACAAACAGCTGCAGGTGCGTCTTGGCGAACAGCTGCCTTATTGGCGAGAAGGCGTGTTTCTGCGTCTACTCCGAGGAGACATGTCGGACAAAGAGTTCCAAGTCCAGATGGAGGAATACGGTTTTCCGCTCGAAGGAAGCTGGTTCGTCATCTGTATCATTGAAGTAGATCGGATCGATGCCTTTCAGCAAATGTATCGGGAGAAGGACCGCTCCCTAATCGTGTATGCCCTGAGCAAAATGATTGAGGAAATCAGCACTGACAAATATTCGAGCATGACGATTACGACGCGTTCGGGGCAGTTTGCCCTGTTAATTGGAATGGATCAATACAAGGATAGTACGGACCAGGCTATACGTGAGATATGCAATGAGATTCGGGAAAAAGTTTCCCAGTACTTTCAATTTACGGTTTCGGTTTCAATGAGCGGTATTAGAAAAGATTACAGCGGTTTGTTTGATTGCTACCAAGAGGCGCAGTCTCTTATGGGTTATCGCCTGTTGTTAGGCATGAACGTAACGATTGCTCGACCAGACATCGCAAGATCGGTTAAACCTTCCAGCAGACCTTTGATCGAATCTCAGAAAATGATTATGCAGAGCATTATTCAAGGGGATTTCGTGCAAGCCGAGCATCGGTTGGAGGAGCTTATGCTGATCGTGCCGAAGTCTGTGCCGAATACAGAGACAGCGCTTGCCCTATTTGCCTACCTGATTGGCGAAATTGATGGATTTATTCATGAGATGGGCTATCAGATGGGGGATTTCTTCGAAATCGACTTGTATCAGTCGCTTTATTCGTTCACGTCTTTGGAAGATATGGAGCAATGGTTGAAGCGGACCGTATTCCGTTCGATCCACGAGAAGCTGGAGACGCTCCAGGTGGGCAAGCAGAAGCGGTTGCTTCATCAAGTACTGGCTTACATCCATGAGCACTACGATCAGGATTTGTCGCTGCAGGGAGTGGCTGATTATTTTCAAGCTTCCACGGGTCAGATTGGTCGAGCGTTCAAGGATGAGCTGGATACGAATTTCAGTCAATACATTATCCAATATCGCATTAACAAGGCAAAGGAATGGCTTATCCACACAGATATGCCTATTAAAGAGATGACCGACCGATTGCGTTACACCAATGTACACAGCTTCACCCGGATATTCACGAAGACAGTAGGCATGCCGCCTGGACTGTACCGCAAAAATAACCGCGAGACTCCGTAGAAATACTCTATTCTCCAGCCCGCTGCCAACGTAAGATCCAGAGTAAAGCAACACCGACTTTTCAGACCATCCTGTCCCTTTTTTATGGGGAGGGATGGTTTTTTGTGTGCATGCTTACTCTCCCAAGGGTTTTACCCGTATCCACACGCTTTTATCCTTATACTCGGAAGCAGATTTCAATAGATAATTGCAGGTAAAAACTCACTTATGTTTAGATAATGGTGCTAAAGCGTTCTTGGCTGAACGCAGCTTACACATAAAGCAGCTTAAACAAATGGAGTTATGGGGGTTAGTATAGAATGGGTCGCTCGTTGAATGGAATGAGAAGGCTTACAAGGGCAGAAGTATCTGAATGGTTTGCCCGGAATGTTGAGGCGGAATTTCATAAGTTCAATCCACAGACGGGGCTTTTCATGGAAGGTGAAGGCTGGGCGGTAACGTGTCAGGATATCATGCTGAGCATGGCAATCGTGTATTTGCAGGATTTTCCCGGTAATCGCTTATATCAAGATCCGACGCTGCTGGAGATGATTGGTCAAACAGGGGATGGGCTAAGAAATGTTCAATATCCCGATGGCAAGGTGGAGTTTGTGAAAGTGGACGGCTCTAAGTGGGGGCCGATTTATATGCCTTGGTCGATGTATCACTGGCTGGAAACTTATCACTTGCTTGCTTCTGAGCTGGATGAAGGTCGCAAAGCAAGTTGGCAGGAAGGCTTGCTGCTAGCTTTTGAAGGGATTCATAAGGAAATGCAGGAGTCTCTTGGCAACCGCTCAGCTGCGGATCAGGTTGTTCATAACATCCCCACATGGAATGCGATGGCGCTTAATCGAGCAGCAACGGTGTTCAATCAACCAAATTGGAAGCAAACAGCTGACACGATGATTCAGCTCACCCTTGAAGTCCAGCATGAGGATGGGTTTTGGCCGGAGTATCATGGACCGACTACCCTGTACAATCTGGTCTACACTCACGCGCTTGGGTTGTATCATCATCACAATGGCGGAATTGATGTCCTGCCTGCGCTGGAAAGAGCACTTCGCTTCCATGAGCACTTCACTTATCCGGATGGTTCCAGAGTAGAGACGATTGACGGCAGAACCAAATATGATACGAATCCAAGCCCAATGGGACTTGTGGGACTGACCTTATCTCCTGGGGGCGAGTCGTATGCGCAGAGCATGATCCGATTGGCGATGGAGCGCGGCGTGCAATGGAAAGCACCACATATGGCGCAACTGCTGCAATATTGGAAGGCTGATGATGATTCATCAGCTGCTGATCAAGCTGCAACGCTATTCGATGAACCGGCTCTGGAAGCAGAGCTGGCAAGCTGTAACGTGATCAAGCAGCAAGGCTGGTACGTCTGCTTGAGCGGGTTCTCTGCTCACCAAGTCGAGTCGAGGTGGGGACAGGATCGTCAGAGCTTCATCGGAGTATGGAACGAGTTGACAGGGCTGATCATTGGCGGAGGGAACTCCAAGAATCAACCGGAGTGGAGCACATTCGAGCTGCGAACTGCGGAAGGTGAACACTATTACGTTCCTCACACAGGTGCTGTTCATGCAAGCAATCATGAGATTCAGCTAACTTGTGGACCGCTAACATTGACAACAAGACTGATTAAGCTGGAAGCCAATCGGGTGCAGCTAGAATTCGTTGCGGATGTTGCTGACGGAGATTATGGGGTTGTACATCTCCCCATTCAGCTGCTACTGAATAGCCCGCTGATATTCAATGATGAAGCAGGAACACGCATAACCGAACAAGCGCTTCAGCGTAAGGAAGAGCAAGGCAGCCACACCATTCGTCACGGGAGCTGGCAACTGTGCATTGAAGGAGCTTACCGTCTTGATTGGCCTTCCTACCCCTTCAACCCTTATGCGGGAGATGGGGCCGCCCATCTAGAAGAGGCTGTAGCCATTCTGACGCTTCCGCTTATGGAAGGGCGATCCAGACGGCTTTCGTTACAAATAACCTAATTATGATTAGCAGATTGCAAGTATTATCAACCATCACACTGGGAGGGCTATCATGTCACAACCTGTATCAACTGCCCCGCGTACACCCAATGCCGCTGTCACCGGAAGTCGGAGAGTAGCATTAAAAATTTGGCGGGATCGGTTCTTATACTTTCTTGTTCTGCCTGGTTTGCTTTATTTCATTATTTATCGTTATATCCCGATGCTGGGGATGATTATAGCTTTTCAGGATTATAGTCCCTTCCTGGGCTTTTCAGGCAGTGAATGGGTGGGCTTTGAGCATTTCAGCCGAATATTCGCGGAACCGGAAGTCGCAAGGGTATTGTGGAACACCTTGTATCTGTCTTTTTTACAAATATTATTTGCTTTTCCCGCACCCATCATCTTGGCTATTCTCTTAAATGAGGTTCGCAACCAGGTGTATAAGCGATTAATTCAGACGATCGTCTACTTGCCGCATTTTCTTTCCTGGGTCATTGTGGTTGGATTGTTCTTCATTTTCTTACGATCCAACGGGATAGTTAATCGGATTCTGCAGGTATACTTCGGCTTCGAGGTTCCTGTTGATTTCTTGACAGAGCCTGATTTTTTTCGCCCGCTGATCATTTTGCAAGTCGTCTGGAAGGAAATCGGATGGGGGACGATCATTTTCCTGGCTGCTCTGGCAGGAGTGAATCCCGATTTGTACGAGGCCGCTATTGTCGATGGCGCCAGCCGTTGGAGACAGATTTGGCACATCACGTTACCTGGTATCCGCTCCACCATTGTGATTCTGCTTATTCTAAGGCTCGGGAATGTGCTGGATAGCGGGTTCGAGCAAATATTCCTGATGCTGAATGCCTTCAATATGCAGATTGGGAATGTCCTTGACACTTATGTCTATTACAAAGGAATTCAGCAGTCTGACTTCAGCTTCGCCACTGCAGTAGGCATGTTCAAAGGAGTTGTCGGGCTCATTCTGGTAGGCGGCGGCAACTACTTGGCCAAGAAATTCGGCGAGGATGGTATTTACTAACGAAAGAGAGGTTCCGTATGAAATACAAAAGTGTCTCTGACCGCGTTTTTGATGCCCTGAATTACTTGCTGCTTGCTATTTTGGCGGTTTCCATGCTGCTTCCCTTCTTATATATCTTTTCCGTTTCGTTTACTACATTCGATGAATTTCTGAAAAGCGAGATTCTGCTTTGGCCCAAGGTGTGGGTTACGGATGCTTACCAATACATTTTCCAATCGAAGCCGTTTGTGCGGGCTATGGGAATGACGGTATATCTGACGTCGGTTGGAACCGTTATTAACTTGTTCTTCACGGCTACGATGGCTTATGCGCTTTCACGTAAAATTTACGGACAACGCTTGATGATGTTCATGGTTCTGTTCACGATGCTGTTCTCAGCCGGTATGATTCCCACTTATCTGATAGTAAAAGCAACAGGTCTGCTTGATTCGATCTGGGCGCTTATTCTGCCGGCAGCTATCGGTCCTTTCAGTCTAATCGTAGTAAGACAGTTCTTCCTGAGCATCCCTGGTGAGCTGAATGAAGCGGCAGTTATGGATGGAGCGAATGAATTCACGATCTTCCGGAAAATTATTATGCCTTTGTCCAAACCGGTTCTGGCTGCATTCGGTCTGTTCTACGCAGTGGGACATTGGAACACTTATTTTGCGGGAATTTTGTATTTGAATGATCCTAGAGAATGGCCGATTCAAGTTATTCTAAGGCAAATTGTTATCCAGAGTGACGCCACGAATGCGCTCGGTGCTGCGGAGCAAATGATGCTGGAGAATCCGCCACCGCCAGAGACGATTCAAATGGCCGCAATACTGGTGGCTACGCTGCCAATCCTGCTCATCTATCCGTTTCTGCAAAAGCATTTTGCCAAGGGGGTGATGCTCGGATCAGTGAAGGGTTAACGGTTGGGATCAACAAACGTACTGCCAGAGAGTAGAAGGGTGTTAAAACAAGCAAGCGATTGAGCTGTACATTCGATGAAGGGTGGTTCTCTGTATATGAATCGGAAAAAAGTTTGGATATATCCTGCAATGACGGCATTGCTGGCAACTAGTGTAATCGGTTGTTCCTCTGGTGATGACAAGAAGACCGACACAGGTGCGACTGCAACTCCAACTAGCACTTCAACCCCTGCAGTTGATGACAAGACTAAGAAACATACCATTACGATGATGAGGTATTTTACAGGCGACGTTCCAGGACCTGAGGGTCGCGGTGTAAAAATGATTAATGAGAAGTTCAACGTAGACTATAAGCCGAATTTGGTTCCTCAAGGAACATATGACGAGAAGCTTACAGCTACGCTGGCCTCAGGCTCGATCCCGGATATAACCGTTTTTCAAAGCGCGGATTTGACAAGCAAATACAATAAATTTGCCAAGCAAGGCGCGTTCACACCATTGGATGAATATATCGATCAATATCCGTCCCTGAAGCGGATTCCGAAGTTCGTCCTGGACCAGTTCCGGGTGAATGGCAAGTTATATGCGATTCCGCAATATTATCCGAAATTCGGCTTCACCACCATTATTCGCAAAGACTGGCTCGATAATCTGGGACTAAGTGTGCCGACGAGCTACGAGGAACTGAAGAAGGTAGCGGTTGCTTTCACTAAGAATGATCCGGATAAGAATGGTAAGAACGACACGTATGGTATGGCAATCGGCAAAGATATTAACCCGCCATTCACACAAGGTGCCTACTGGGATCCTACAGCTTGGTATCATAAGGATACCCAAGGACGTTTCATTCCAGGTATAATTGGAGCAGGCCGCAAGGAAGTTGTTACTATGCTTGCTGATTTGTACAAGGAAAACGCAATCACTCGCGACTTTGCATCGATTGACTGGGCGAATACGAACAAAGAGTTCTACTCTGGTATCGCCGGCATCTTCATTGGTACGCCACGCGGGATGTCCCAGGCTTACATGGACGGTTTGATGAAAATTAATCCGCAAGCCAAATTCGTCAATGTGGAGCAATTCAAAGCTCCGGACGGTTCCCAAGGCATGCTGGCAGGTACAGGCTTTATCGGGTTTGAAGTGATCTCGGCTGAGACAGGAAAAGATAAAGCTAAGGTCAAGCGCATTCTGGATATTATCGACACAGGACGCACATTTTTCACAGATGACAAGAAAAATGAAAAGAACCCGGATTACGATTGGTTATATGGAAATGTAGGGACAGGTTACGATATGACGAATGGGCTGCCTGTCGTGAGAAAAGAATCCGCTCCACAAGGGCTGTACCCTCTGGCTTATTTGCCGGATGCTATCGCTTGGCCGGAGAAGGACTCTGATGTCAACTATTTGCTTGCTTATCAAGAGCCGCTCAAAACATTAGCATCAGACATTATCAAATCGTACTCCACAATGAAGTATTATGCTAATCCGACCAATGCGGTTGTCTCCGAAACTCAACTGACCAAAGGCGCAGACTTGACCAAATTCATCAACGATGAACAAACGAAGATGATTGCTGGACAACGCCCAATTGCAGACTGGGATAAAATGGTGGATGAATGGAAGGCAAAAGGCGGAGAGCAGCTTATTAAAGAAATGAACGCTGAAATTAAGATTAAGGATGCCAAAGAAGGCTGGAATTAAGCTTGAGTTTATATCGACGCAGATCAATTATAGCGTAACGGATGCCGCCCCTTTTGGGGCGGTATAACCGTTTATGGCCTCGCACATCAGTGCGCTTGTTTTTAGACAATAAAAATTATTCATGGTTTAATGGTACTTGAGGGGAGGGTATGACTTGGATCGAAAACGCAGGATTAAGCAATGGGCATTGACCGCTCTGACTGCTGCGGTCGCTGTAATGACGGCAGGATGCGGATGGGGGCGGGACACTGACATAGGCAAGGGAGAACAGGATGCCGATGCGCTGGACAATGTTCAAACAGTAAGCTTCATTAATTATGTTTTTGATGATATCCCCGCAATCGAAGGCGAAGCGCTCAATATGATCAGAAAGCGATTTCAAATACAGATCAAGCCCCAATTCGTACCGCAAGCCGACTATACGAGCAAGCTTTCTGTTCTTATGGCCTCAGGAAGTATTCCGGACGTAGTTTCCTTGAAGGATCTCGATTCTAATTTTTTCAACTGGGCGAAGCAAGGCGCCTTTTTGCCGCTTAACGATTATTACGAGAAATATCCAACCTTGAAGCAGGTCCCCCAGTACATCCGGGAGCAGTTCAAGGTGAATGGTCAACTATATGGAATTCCCCGCTATTATCCGAATCAATATTTATTCGTCGTTATTTTGCGTAAGGATTGGCTGGACAAACTGAATTTAAGTGTGCCTAGGAGCTACGAGGAATTGAAGAAGGTAGCGATTGCTTTTACTAAGAATGATCCGGATGGCAACGGCAAAAATGATACTTATGGTCTGGCTCTCTCACAAAGCATTACACCAGATTTCAATGCGGGTGCTTATTGGGCACCGAATGCCTGGTATCATAAAAATAAAGAAGGGCAATACATCCCTGGAATCATTGGTCCTGGCCGCAAGGAAGTGATTCAGGCCTTCTCTGACATGTACAAGGAAGGTGCGGTTACCAAGGATTTTGCTGTGTTGAACTGGGCACAAGGCAATAACGAATTTTATTCGGGCAAGGCTGGTATATTCATCGGGTCACCAAGAGGGATGTCCGAGACTTATATGGAGTCGCTGCTGAAGCTCAATCCGGGTGCCAAATTCACTTTTGTAGAGCCCTTCGCGGCACCAGACGGTTCACAGGGATATATGTCCCAGCCAGGTTTTCTTGGCTTCACCGCCCTTTCCTCGAAGCTGGCCAATGATCCAGAGAAGGTGGATCAGATTATGAATGTAATCGATTTTGGCCGAACCTTCATTCCGCCCGCTGATCGCAAGCCCAGCAACGTGAATTTTGACTGGAGGCTTGGTCTGCTGGGTAAAGGGTATACGGTTGATAACAGCGGTGCCATTACCCAGAGCAAATTGTCAGAAGGCAAAATCCCCGGCTCCTACTTGTTCGATTATTTCATGTGGGCTCCAGGCGACGAAGCGAATCAGTACTCGGCCTACTACAAAAATCCCCAGCTCAAAGAGCTCACCTCCGGACTGGAGCAGATGTTCGTCAAGTTTAAGGATAAAACTTATATTAATCCGGCAAGCGGAATTTTATCGCCGACGGAGACGCTGAAGGATACGGAGCTTTCGAAGTATTTGCTGAACGAACAGACCAAGATGATCATTGGCCAACGGTCTGTTGCCGATTGGGACATCATTGTGAAGGAGTGGATGGATCGCGGCGGTGCGGATATTATCAAAGAGGTTAATCGAGGGATCAGTGAACGGAAGAAGTGATGGAGTGATCCCCGTTTCTTTTCAAAAGAGCTGTGTTCATTAGTTTTGAGGAGAATAGCATATTAGTCTGAAGACGGAGTGCAAAGGTTTCAAGCTGGAGATTGGGTTTTAATCAGGTTGAGCGCTGCGAAGCAGGAGTGATATACTATTATTTGAATCAGAGCTGTTGATGGGATTTTTTGAAATGAAGGATTAGGTGAGGAACGATGAGGATTGCTTTTTTTGACTCCGGACTTGGTGGGATAACCGTATTAAAGGAAGCTATGAACCAGTTGCCGCATGAGAATTTCATCTATTATGCCGACACGCTGCATGTCCCCTATGGAACGAAGCCGAAGGATGATGTGAAGAAGTACATTCTGAGTTCTGTCGCTGCCATTATGCAAGAAGAGGTAAAAGCACTCGTTATCGCCTGCAATACGGCAACTAGCATCGCCGTCACGGAGCTAAGAAGCATGTATGATATTCCAATAATAGGGATGGAGCCAGCTGTCAAACCAGCAGTGGAGATGAACCGTCTGATCGGCCGCAGGGTGCTTGTTATGGCTACGCCGCTCACTTTGCAGCAAGCAAAGTATAATGAGCTTGTGAATCGAGTCGATGATATGAGCATTGTGGATTCTTTGCCGCTGCCTGATTTGGTCCGATATTGTGAAGCCCTGAATTTTGATGAAACATTTCTTTATGATTATTTTCAAACCCAGTTGTCCGGATATGCTCTTGAGGAATATGGGACGATTGTGCTGGGCTGTACGCACTATCCATTCTATAAATCTATTATCGCGAAGCTTGTACCTCCTCATCTCACCATTATTGACGGCAGCAAGGGAACCGTGAAGCGATTGCAGGAGCAGCTCATTAGCCGTTCCCTGTTTAGTGAGACAGGTTCAGGAGATGTGCTGTTTCTTTGCTCGGGCGAGGAAGAGGCTTATATTAGCAAAATGCAGAGAGCGCTGCAGCTTTATGAGCGGATGGATGCTCGTGTGTGAGGGCGGTGCGGATCAGAGATACTGTTCAACTATCGACACTCGCTCTTGTTACACATTCCATGGTTTTGTCAGATGATGATTATGAGGTTGAGCCCTGAGCTGGAAGAGGGTTCTTTTTTTTGATCTCAGAGTACGGCTGACAGCTTGAAAATCTGCACCGAGCCTACGGATGTATAGGAAAAGC
>JARBUQ010000106.1 GCA_029239545.1 Paenibacillus sp. | reverse complement strand
TTTCGGAGCAAATAAGGGAACGTCTGTCCGCATAAGTTTTAGCAATTGACCATCAACAAGCACAGATTCATAGATAGAGCCGCATTTATATAATTCTTTTCTTGGCTGCAATGAATGGCGCTGTAGAAGCACCTAATAACTCACGCCCTCGACCCACGATCACATCTTTATCCAGAATGGCATTCTCGAGCGACACAAATTCCCCTATTTCACAGTTCTGCATCACAATGCAGTTTTTCACCGAAGCTCCTTTACGCACCTTCACTCCCCGGAACAAAATACTGTTCTCGACAGAGCCTTCAACGTGACAGCCATTGGCGATAAGCGAATTGCTTGCGTGCGAGGAGCGCAAATATTTGGTCGGCGGCTCGTCTTTGATTTTGGTATAAATAAGTCCCGGTGAAAAAAACAAATCACGGTATACTTCAGGGTTGAGCAGATTCATACTATGTTGGTAATAACTCATAATCGTATTTACAATGCCAAGGTAGCCTTCATATTTGTACCCGTGAATGCGGAGCCGATTCACATTGCGCATAATGGCGTTCCGCACAAAATGATCATGCCCTTCTGCCAATGACACCTGCACCAAGTCCAGCAGCAGATCCTTGCGCAGAATGAAAATTTCCATTGATACATTCGTTGTTGCCAAACGTCCAAGATGATCCTGCATCGCGGTGACGCGTCCCTCATCATTGATTTCTAACCGGCGGCAGCGGGCGCTCCCTTGATCCACCGTATCTTTGTACACAACCGTAACATCAGCCCCGCTCTCCAGATGGGCTTCCAACACTTTAGTGAAATCGATATTGCACACCATATGACTGCGCGCGATAATGACGTAATCATCGGGACTGCGATAGAAATAATCGCGATGTCTATTAAAGTGAAACAAGTCCCCCTTCAACATATCCTGCATCTCATCAACCGCCGGTGGCAGCAGGAACAAACCATTTCTCTTCCGATCCAGATCCCACTCCTTGCCCGAACCGAGATGATCCATTAACGATCTATACTTCGTATGGGCGAACACAGCGACATTAGAGATACCGGAGTTCACCATGCTGGACAGCATAAAATCGACCAAACGGTAGCGCCCGCCAAAAGGAACGGATGCCACGCAGCGGCCATAGGTCAGCTCTTCCATTTCTTCATATTCATTAACCAGATTGATGACACCCATCACTCGCTTCATACTTCCGCCTCCCGCTTCCCGTTTACGGTCTCAAAGCTGCCGATCAGGGTAATCTCGCCATCTCCCTCAAAGCCAATCACGCTGCCGTCCTCTATCACACAGCCCTCACCAATGATGGCTCTGTTAATCACAACGCCGCGTCCAATTTTTACATTCGGCATAATAACGGAATCCTTAATTTGACTTCCGGCCTCCACATGTACCCCATAGAACAATACAGAGTGGTCGACTTCGCCGAAGACAACACAGCCTTCATTGATAAGCGATGCCTGCACTTTGGCAGCAGGGCCTATATAGTGCGGAGGCTGATTCGGATTGACCGAATAAATGCGCCACGAACGATCATTCAAGTTAAGCCGCGGCTTGCTCTCAAGCAAGTCCATGCTGGCTTCCCACAGACTTTCAATCGTCCCAACATCCTTCCAATAGCCTTCGAATGGATAAGCGTACATCTCTTGGCCTGCTTCGAGCATCGCCGGAATCAAATCCTTGCCAAAATCATTGGATGACCCGTGCTTCGCCTCATCCTCAATCAAATAACGCTTCAGTACCGGCCAACTGAACATATATACACCCATAGAAGCCAGATTGCTCTTCGGCTGCTTCGGTTTCTCTGCGAATTCGGTGATATGATGATCCGAGCTTGTACTCATGATGCCAAAACGGCTGGCTTCCTCCCAGGCCACTTCAATAACGGCTATCGTCGCGTCTGCGCCTTTTTCCTTATGGAAGGTTAACATCTTGTCGTAATCCATCTTATAAATATGGTCGCCTGAAATAATGAGCACATATTCCGGATCATGCTGCTCAATGAATCCCAGATTCTGATATATCGCATTGGCTGTTCCTTTGTACCAGTCTCCGCCGCGCTGCTTAACGTATGGGGGCAGTACTGTAACACCGCCAGACTTACGATCGAGATCCCACGGACTTCCAATGCCGAGATGGGCATGAAGCTCGAGAGGGCGATATTGTGTCAACACGCCGACCGTCTCAATTCCGGAATTCGTGCAATTGCTGAGCGTGAAATCTATAATCCGATATTTACCGCCAAAATGAACGGCCGGCTTGGCCAGCCTTCTTGTCAGCGCACCCAGCCTTCTTCCTTCTCCGCCTGCCAATAACATAGCGACACATTCTTTACGCTGCATATACGCTCCTCCTTAATAAACATGTGCGAGGCAAATGGCTTCGCAAGCATAGCTGGATGTAATCCACTGATGATGATCTTGTGCACAAACTATTCAGTTGAAAAAATCATGCAAGTCAGGCCAGGTAGTGCGAATTCAATACTATGCTCACGTTGATGCATGTATGCATCATCCGCGACAATAGTCCCTGCATAATCATATATGCCAGCCCCGCCATAAACAGGATCATCCGAGCATAACAGCGTTCTGTAAGTCCCTGGCCCGGGCACTCCGATTCGATATTTGTCGTAGTTCCTGGTAGAGAAATTACAGATAAATACGAGAGGTTTCGTACGGTCGCTTCCATAACGGATGAATGTGAGAATGCATTGTCCGGCATTATCGGGATCGATCCATTGGAACCCTTCCGGCTCAAAATCCAACTGCCAAAGCGCCGCATGCGAGGTGTACAAATGGTTCAATTCCCGTGAAAAATGCCGGAAGCTGCGGTGCGCGTCATATTCTAGCAGATGCCAATCCAATTGATCGGCATCCTTCCATTCTGCGAATTGAGCAAGCTCACCGCCCATGAAGAGCAGCTTCTTACCTGGGTGCCCGATCCAGAAGGCGAGGAAAAGCCGCAAATTGGCGAATTTCTGCTCATAAGAGCCCGGCATCTTGTCGAGCAAGGATCGTTTGCCGTGCACCACTTCATCATGTGACAGCGGCAGCACAAAACGTTCATTATACGCATACATCATGGCAAAGTTAAGCAGCGTGTGATGCTCCGGCCTGTTCTCCGGAGGCAGACACATATATTGAAGCATATCGTTCATCCAGCCCATGTTCCACTTGTAGCTGAAGCCCAAACCACCTCCTTCAGAGGGGGTTGTCACAAGCGGGTAATCGGAGGAATCCTCCGCTATCATAATGGCATCGGGGAAGTGAGTGCTGACGGTCTCATTGAGCCGCTTCAGAAAACTTGTAGCTTCCAGATACTCGCCTCCGCCATACTCATTATATGTCCGCATCGACTCCGGCTTGTCAAAGTTCCGATCTATCATACTTGCAACCGCGTCTACACGCAGACCGTCTATATGAAAAACATCCAACCAGAATATAGCATTAGAAATAAGAAAGCTTTGTACTTCCGTAGTGGAAAAATCGAAGGATAACGTTCCCCATAGCGGCTTCTCAGCAAGACGCCAATCGTCGGGCTCGAACATTGCAGTACCGTCGAACAAGCGGAGGCCATGATCATCCTTGCAAAAATGCCCCGGTACCCAGTCTACGATAACACCAACACCACGGTTATGGGCCTGATTGACAAGCTCCATAAGCCCTTCCGGTGTTCCATAGCGGCTCGTAGCCGCATAATACCCGGTCGCCTGATAGCCCCATGATGCATCCAGAGGATGCTCGGACAATGGCAGAAGCTCAATATGGGTATATCCCATATCCACAACATATTGCACAAGTTCGGATGCCAGCTCCTGATACGTTAAGAAAATCTCCTTGCCCTTGTTCTTCCAGGAACCAAGATGCACTTCATAAATAAGCATCGGTGCTTCAAACGGGCTTTCTCTTCGCTTGCGATTTATCCATTCCGAGTCCATCCATGTGAACTTATCTAACCTCATCACAATGGAGGCTGTGCCAGGACGCCGCTCAGCATGATAGGCGAACGGATCCGACTTAAGCAGCAGCTCCTGATTTCTCGTAAGGAGCTCATACTTGTAGGCCGTTCCTTCCATGAGTCCGGGGATGAACGTCATCCAAATGCCAGTGTCATCAAGCAATTGCATCGGATTACGCAAGCCGTTCCATTCATTAAAGTCTCCCACAACGCTTATAGATTGAGCGTTGGGTGCCCAAACGACGAAACGAGTTCCTTCTATTCCTCCCCAGATTCCTTGGTGTGAGCCAAAGACACGATACGCCTGATATAACTGTCCAGTGTTAAACAAATAAAGATCCTTCGTGTCAATTAAACTCACATTCACAAACATTTCACCCCATATCTATTAAAAACGTTCGGGTTTTACTCTATTTTATCACAAATCAAAAGAATAATGTAAGATAATATTACATTTACGGAAATAATATTTTTTCTGAATATTTGCAAAAATTGTTGACGTTAGAGGCTTCCATTCGCATAATAGAGTTCATAGAAGTTGATCTTGTATTTATAGGATCGGCATAGATAATATAAACATTTTCGGTTAAAGTGAAACTCCTTGATGATTATTATCGTTATGGAGCATATGCGATTTTTATATTTATGGGGGTTCGAACATGTTAACAGAGAGCTATCGCGTCCTGGATCGTCTACGACTGCCTGGTGATGTGTATGTTGCAAGTCCATCTCAGGATTACAGCTTCGTGTGGATTCGGGATTGCATCTACATCACTTTGCCTTATTTGAACAAGCCAACTGACTTATATGAAAGAACGTATCATCGGCTATTCGACTTATTCCTGGAGTATGAGTGGAAGATTGATATTCTAACCCAGCATAAGCCTACCTGGGAATGGGAATATATTCATGCGCGCTACACGCCTGATCTGCATGAGATCCATACACAGAATTGGGGTCATGTGCAGCATGACATGATTGGCGCCTTTTTATTCGGTGTCGGTACTGGAATCAAATTCGGCAAACCGATGTTCCGCTCCAACCGCGACCGTGTAATTTTGCAGAAGCTTGTTCGTTATCTTGAGAATGTAGAATATTGGCATGACCCCGATAATGGCATGTGGGAGGAAGAGCGGGAAGTTCATGCCTCCTCCGTCGGGGCTTGCGTGGCAGGGCTTAAAGCAGTTGAGAACGTAGCGGACGTGCCGGAGCGGCTTATCAAGCTCGGCTTAGACACCGTCTTCTCCCTCTTCCCTCGCGAAAGTAAGGCCAAGGACGTGGACCTCTCCCTGCTTAGTCTTGTTTATCCATACAGACTGCTCACAGGCTTGCTTGGCGAGATGGTTGTAGGCAATGTTGAGCGTCAGCTCTTACGTGGACGTGGAGTGATTCGTTATGCCGGGGATAGCTACTACAGCACGAAGGAAGCTGAATCGGGACGAGGCTTGCCCCGTGAAGCTTACCTGGGCTCTGAAGCAGAATGGACATTCGGGCTGCCTTGGCTTGCCTTATGCCATCTGGAGTTAGGTTACCCGGAGAAAGCTATGGAGTACTTGGCGCGGACGGAATCAGTCATGACAGAGCCAGGAGTACTGCCGGAGCTGTTCTTTAGCGGGACAGCTATCCCCAACAAGAATACTCCGCTAGGCTGGAGCTCGGCCATGTACATTCTCGCCAAGGAAGCTTTGACTGTAAGCAGCGTGACCCGTTAATCCGGTTTCACCTCCCCAACCACAGCTGGCCAGCGGTGCAAAAAGCTCCTTCGCTTCTTACACGAAGGAGCTTTTTGCTAACTCTCGTCACCCTCTACTGTACTGTATAAGCTGGCGTCCGGAATGAACGAGGTCAATTGCCCGGTTGAGAGCAAGACCAGGTGATGCAAAGCTCTTGTGCAAACCGTATAAAATAATCTACGCTCCCTTTCAAGCGAATATTCATCCTTGCTAGCATCGTATACGACAATTCCATCAAATTCCAGACCTTTGGCTAAATAGGAAGGGATCACTACAATTCCACGTCTGAACGTCTGGGTATATTTCGTGATTAGCTCCAGTTGCTGCTCATGCTCATCCAGCTGCTGCTGCGCTTCCGACTGGGCATCCCGTGCGCCGTCCGTCTTCCTCTTGTCAGTGTCATTCAACTGCAGCGAACTTTCAAATCCGCCTTTCTCAGCCTTCACCTTCAAATTCAGACCAGGCTCCAGCTCAAGATCGTAGGCTGCGTACTCCACAACAGAATCAGTCAACGAACTCCACGCCTTCTCGATATCCCTGTAGGCATGCTCGGATTGTTGAGCTGTCTTGCATATTACAGCAATCGAAGCCGCCCCCTTAGCCTGCAGCTCACGAATGGCACGCACTGCAGCCACAGGTAGATGCTCACGCGAAGCGACACGAACTACGAGGGGCTTTTCTCCATTCCGGCTGAACGGTTCGATGTCCGTCCGGTTCACTATGGAGGTAGATAAGTCGACAATCTCTCTGGTGGAGCGATAGCTCTTGGTTAATTCAAACACCAGCGTTGATTCAGCCGGAAACTGCTTCTGCAAAATATGCAGGCTGTTCCCGCTAGCGAACGTATGGGCCAATACAGCCTGCTGGAAATCTCCGAGCAGTGTCATGCCACCGCGAGGATATATAGTACGGATCATATGCAGCTGGAACGGAGAATAATCCTGCGCCTCATCAATCATCACATGTCGCACCGAATGATGCTGCTCTACACCCACAAAAGCCTGTCGCAAATACATTAGAGGTACCGCATCCTCGTAAGGCAGCACGTCACCTTGTATTCCTGCCAGCGTCTGATTGCGAACAGCTTCGCCATCCTCGAATATTCCAAGCGTTTCCTGGTCCATCGATTCAAACCATTGTTTATACAATCCCTTAAAATCAATAAATGCGAGCTGATCTGCATCTTTCTTCATTAGCTTGAAATGCTCCCCGACCTTCTTCTTGGCAAGTTCAAGCAGTTCCTCGTCCGTTCCAATGTAATTAGGCTTCATGATAAGATTCTTGTAAACGGTCTGCACGTATCCCTTGCGTTTGGCCTTCAGCTCCGCTTCAACCCAAATCTTGATATTCTCGATTCGTTTGCGTACCGTCAGTCCTTGGAACTCCTCATACCACAGCTGATTCAGCTTCTCAACAGAGACAAGCGTCTGGCTGCGGAAGCCGATCGAGCGGAATAACATCCCGCTAGTTCCTAACGACTCGATATACGTCTCTAACAATGCTACGAATTCAAGAGAAGCTTTCCACTGGATTGCTTTGATCCTGCAAGAGGTGTTCAGGTCTTGCTCATCCGTAGCCAGCAACGACTCCAGTTGAGTGAACGGATCTTCTACCTGTTGGGCTTCCCCTAGCGCTTGCTCCAGCAGCTGCTGGAATGTCATCTGTCTCAGGCGATCTTCTCCAAGCTCCGGAAGCACATTGGATACATAGTCACCGAATAACCCATTAGGCGATAACAGCAATATATCATTGGCCTGCCATGTTTCCCGATGTCGGTACAGCATATACGCCGCCCGCTGCATAGCCGCTGAAGTTTTCCCGCTTCCCGCTGAACCCTGAACGATAACGGTTCTATATCGATTCTCGCGAATGATTCGATTCTGCTCCTTCTGGATGGTTGTCACGATGCTCTTCATCTTGTCATCTGCATTCTGGCCGAGCAGAAGCTGGAGCAGGCTATCCGCAATATGCAGTCCCGTATTGAACATATGCTTCAATTGGCCGAATCGAATCAAATACTGGCGCTTCAGTTCAATATTCCCTTCCATCGGCCCAACAGGTGTTTCATAATTCGCCGCTCCCAGCTCGTAATCATAGAACATGGAAGAGACAGGCGCCCTCCAGTCATGAATAAGCACATGCTCCTGATTCTCGTCCAGCACGGTAGCTTTGCCGATATAGATCGCCTCTGGCGCCTCCGTCCCTTTCTCTTGAAAATCTATTCTACCGAAGTAAGGAGCATCGAGCAGCAGCAGCAGTTTACGCCTTGCTGCAAAAGCATGGGAATAAACCAGCTCCTGTCGGTCCAGCTCTCTTCTGTGATGGCGGAAGTCCATGGCAGACTCCTCCAGATCAAGCGGATCGAATGTCAGCTCACCGAAGTGTTTTCTTGCTTCAACGATGTCCGTCTTCCGTTCTGCCAGCACTTTTTCCCACTGCTCGAGCTCTTTTCGAATTAAGCTTAACGTCTGATCCAGCTTCCTTGTTTCTTCCTTCCAATCGAGTGGCTCCATCCATTAAACCCTCCCAGTACGTTACTTTTCTACTCCTGATCTTTGACAGTTGACATCGGGCAGCAATTGATGTATAATTAAAATTAGGTTTAAAATATTTAAATTTGTAACTAATGGGCGCGATATTCCAATTGTAGCACATCTCTTTTTTATTCGCAATTATTATTACATGATCGTATAAAGGACCGTTTCGGAACATATCCGAACGGTCCTTCTCTATAGGCGTACATACGGCTCATCACTTCACACAGCTGCTGAGGACGCCAATCTGTCGATCAATCGATGGGTTGGCATCACCCGATCTGCCCGTATCGTGCATAAGTCAGGTTGATCCAGGCAGTCCAGAAAATGCTGGATCGCCCCTGCAAAGCCTCGTCGCACTCCAATCGACTCCCAGCTGCCGAACTTACGGGTTATCTCTCCCGCATCCCGGTCACGCCAGACGGCCGATTCCAGATTCATCACCTCAACAGACCTTCCTCCACCATGCAGCTCCAATCTCTCCAAGTCCGCACCAGCCCGGCGATTCATGCTGAATATGGATGTCGCTTGCCCGCTGCCAAGAGTACCCGTCATATGCAGCAGACGCCCCTCCTGATCCCGCTCCTGAAGACAAGAGAGCAGTTCCTGTTCTCCTGCGCCGAGCCATAGCAGCAGATCCACAACATGAATCAAATCATCGAATAACGTCTCTCTTGCCGATAATCTCTGCTGTCTGGTCCTATGCTTCTGAGCAATACACAGATCGATACCACCGGCTTCGTTAAGCCATTCCTTCGCTTCTGCATACATAGGCGCGAACCTGCGATTGAAGCCGACCGCTAACAGAACATTGCGTTTGGCTGCAGCCTCAGCCATACGTTCACAACCCTCTATATCATAAGAAAGCGGCTTGTCCACATATACCGGAACCCCTCTATCCAAACAAGCGAGCACAAGCTCCTCATGAGTTTCCGTTGGCGTATGCACGAATATTGCATCCAACTCTTGATCTAACAGCTTAAACAGCTCTGTATAACGCGCATTTGGAGGTATACGATATTGTTCCCCATAACGCTCAACTGTCTCAGTCCGACGGCTCATCAGCCCTTCGATCTGCACACCGGAATGTGAGAGTAGCACGGGCAAGTAAGCTTTGACCGCAATATCACCAAGTCCGACAATAGCAATTTTCCTCTTACTATCTGCTTTCACGCTCACCGCTATACACTCCTCTCTCTTGATCATCAGTTTCCACGCACCCGACCAGCCAAAAAGCAGTAACCCCTCATAAGTCTCGATAAAGCAAGAACAGGCAAGCCACCGTAATAATAGAAATCTAGGATTAGCTTATTTCATCAAATCCAGCATAACATAATTGTAATAAGGAACAGATAGATCTTGTATAAGCAGCCTTGAAGCATGAAAAATATCCTCATTCGATCACATTTGTTATATTTCTGCATCTTCAAACTGGATCGACTGTATGATATGATAGAAAATAGCGTATTTAGTAACAGGAGGCACAGGAAAATGAAAGCCAATAGAATATTACTTATCGTAAGTTTAGTCATCTTTGCCGTATTGTTCGGTGCAAGTGTGTTGAGGGAATCACCCGTTCTGCTCTATATTGCCAGTGCCATTCCAATCTTTATCGTCCCTTTCCTGCCAGACATCCCCACCAGCCAAAAGCTTCATTCAGGCAAACAATCTACCGAGATCATCAAGCGATCCGATCCTTCCGGAGAAGAAGCTGAATGGCTTGTTGTAACCTTCCAACCTGGTACTATTCAATGGAACCGCAGATGGTTAATCGTCCC